>CAXTNS010000734.1:0-3372 GCA_964245465.1 uncultured Thermoanaerobaculia bacterium | reverse complement strand
CTCCAGGAGGGTCCGCACCGTCTGGCGCTGCACCCCGATCCCCTTGCCGTGGATGATCCGGAGATCGCGGAAGCCCTGCTCCCAGACCGCTTCGAGCCAGTCGCGGACCACGTCGGACACCTCGGCGGGACGGAAGCTGTGGAGGTCGAGGACGTCGGTGATGGGCAGCTCGACGGCTTCGAAGCCGTCGAGATCCTCGCCGTCTTCGTCGTCCAGCATGCCGGGCCTATCGTTGCGCGACGGGCCGGCCGCCCGCGGCGTCCGCGGCGGCGCGGACGGCAGCGACGAAGCCGTCCTTGCTCGGCAGCTCGCCGAAGACGTGCGGCTCCTGGCCCGGACGGTAGAGGAGATAGAAGGGGATGCCGTAGCGGCCGTGCTCGGCGAGGAATTGCGCGATCTTGTCGTCGCGGTTCGTCCAGTCGGCCTTCATGGGCACAACCCCGTGGTCCTCGAAGGCGCGAGCCACTTCGGGCGTGTCGAGCACCAGCCGCTCATTGACCTTGCAGGTGAAGCACCAGTCGGCGGTCACGTCCACGAAGACGAGCTGGCCCTCGGCGGCCAGCGCTTCGGCTTTGGCGCGGTCGAACTCCACCCAGGAGATCAGGCCGGCCGGCTTGTCGGCCATCCGGCGAGCCGTCGCCCCAACCTGCCCAGTGGAGGCGGAGACGAGCGTGATTGCGATGGCGGCGGCGACCCCGGCTAGGGCCACGCCCCGCAGGGCCCGGCCGTTCGCCACGCGGTGCCGGATCCAGGTGAAGAGGGCGATGCCGAGGAGGCCGAGCTGGATGGCGGCGAGCTGCTCGGGCGCCACCTGCGAGGAGAGGACGTAGAAGAGCCACACCGCCGCCGCGGCCAGCAGGAAGCCCATGACGCCGCGCACCGTCTCCATCCAGGCTCCGGGCCGGGGGAGGAGCTTCGCGATGCCGGGCGCCGCCGCTACCAGCAGGTAGGGGAGCGCCATGCCGAGCCCCAGGGCGGTGAAGACGGCCAGGATCACCAGCGCCGTCTGGGCGAGCGCGAAGCTGATGGCGGTGCCCAGGAACGGCGCCGAGCAGGGCGTCGCCATCAGCGTGGCGAACAGGCCCGAGGCGAAGTGGCCGGCCATCCCTTCATGTCCCTTGATCCCCCCGCCGCCCAAGCGGGCCAGGAAGCCTGGCAGGGGGATCTCGAACAAGCCCCAGAGATTGAGGCAGAAGAGCACCACCACCACGGCGAGGAAGGCCACGAAGCCCGGCCGCTGGAACTGGATGCCCCAGCCCACCGCCGCCCCGGCCGAACGCGCCGCGATGGCCGCGAGCGCCAGCACCCAGAACGAGGCTAGGATGCCGGCCGAGGTCGCGAGGGTGCCCCGCACCACCTCGGCACGGCCGTGCCCGGCGCTACGCACCAGGCCGAAGATCTTGAGGGAGAGGACGGGGAGGACGCAGGGCATGGCGTTCAGGATCAGACCGCCGAGGAGGGCAAGGAGCAAGGTGACGGCCAGGCTGCCACCGGGCTTGGCAGGAGCGGTCGGCGCTGGTTTCCCTGCCCCAGGCGGCGCTCCGCCGTCGCCTCCTCCCGCCGCGGCTGCCGCCGTGGTGGCCTTGGAGAACAGGTCCTCGTGCTGCATCTGGCCGCCCGGCCCGACGTTGAGCTGGATCTCCGCTTCGGCCGTCACCGGCGGCAGGCACTGCGAGTCGTTGCAGGCCTGGTAGCGCAACGAGGCCTTCACCGGGTAGGAGCCCGCCGGGACGCCGGTCGGGACCTTGACCTCGGCTAGGATCACCACGTCGCCGTCGTACACCGCGAGCGGCTGGTTCTCGAAGGCGAAGGTCTGCAGCTCGGACGGCGGGTACTGGACCGGTCCGGGAGACCACCCTTCCGGCACGGTGAGCTCAAGCACGGTGGGGATCAGGTATTCAAACGTGGGCTTGTGGCTGTTGACGTGCCATCCATGCTCGATGCTCACCAGGGCGGCGACGCGGGCGGGGACTCCCGCCTCGTAGGCGGTGCGGTCCGCGTTGAGGACGAACGACGCCTTTTGCTGCTTGCCCGGCTGCGCTCCGGCGGGTGCCGCGGCGACCCACAGGGCGGCAAAAAGGCAGGAAAATTGCATTATAGAATGGGCCAAGGCGTGTCTCCTCATGGATCGCCCCTCACGTCGATCTGAGAGCCGGAAACAGGAACAGGGTGAGTTTTATTCGCGTTTTCGAGCCGGGCTCCCCGCTTTGAGAAGGATCTTGTCATAATCTCCGTCGTACTTTCTTCTCATGGCGGAGGGTTTCGCCTGGATGATCGGTGCCACAGCGGGCCAGGTCGACGTCGAGAGCGTGGCTCTGCACGAGACCGGCCACGCCTTCGGGATCGGCCACATCGATCCGCATATACGGCCGTGATGAACCCCGTCTACACGGGCACGCGGACGAGGCTCCAGTCCCATGACCACTCGGCCCTGCGCCAGATCTGGGCCTCCTGCGGGGAAGTGACACGGTCCAGGTGATACGGATACGATCCGCCTCCGTGAAACTATCCCATCGCGCCAACTCCATCGGCGAGTCCGCCACCCTGCGCGTGACTCGCCGCGCCGCCGAGCTGCGGGCCCGGGGCGTCTCCGTGGTGGACCTCGGGGCCGGCGAGCCCGACTTCCCTTCCCCTCCCGTAGCGGTGGAGGCGGCCCGGCGAGCCCTGGCCGAAGGGTTCACCCGCTACACTCCTGGCAGCGGCCTGCCCGCCTTGCGCGAGGCCTTGGCCGAGTCTTATCGCCAGCGCTTCGGCGCGCCCTGGAAGGCGGCCGATTCGATCATCACCGCGGGCGGCAAGATGGCGCTCTTCGAACTCGCCCTGGCCCTGTTCGAGGAGGGGCAGGAGGTCATCCTCCCCTCCCCATGCTGGGTGAGCTTCCCCGAGCAGATCCAGTTCGCGGACGCCCGGCCGGTGACCGTGCCCACGTGCGTGGAGGACGGCTTCCGCATCCACGCCGGTCCTCTCTTGGAGGCGGTCACGGACCGCACCCGCGCCATCCTCCTCAACTCCCCCTGCAACCCCACAGGGGGGATCGTCGAGGCCGGGGACCTGCGGGAGATCGTGGCCTTCGCCGCCGAGCGGGGGATCCTCGTGATCTCGGACGAGACCTACGAGCGCTTCGTGTACGGCGAGGCCCTGCACGCCAGCGCCGCCTCCCTGGCCGCCGAGTTCCCGGAGACGGTGGTGCTGGTGGGCTCCTTCTCCAAGACCTACGCCATGACCGGCTGGCGCATCGGCCACCTGCTGGGACCGGCCCCGGTGGTGCGCGCGGTCGAGGCCATCCAGAGCCACTCCACCTCCAACCCCACCTCCTTCGCCATGGTGGGCGCCCTCGAAGCCCTGCGCCACGCCGAGCCCGAGGTGGAGGTC
>CAXTNS010000733.1:3118-3394 GCA_964245465.1 uncultured Thermoanaerobaculia bacterium | reverse complement strand
GATCGGACCCTACCGCCTCGAGGAGCGCCTTGGCGAGGGCGGCATGGGCGTGGTCTACCGGGCCTACGACGAGCGCCTGGAGCGCTGGGTGGCCGTCAAGCTCATCCCGCCGGACAAGAGCTATGACCCCCAGCGGCGCGAGCGGCTCCGGCGGGAGGCCCAGGCGAGCGCCCGGCTGAGCCATCCGGCGATCATCCAGGTCCACGACTACGTCCACACCGAACAGGCGGACGGCATCGTCATGGAGCTGGTGGAGGGAGAGCTGCTGCCCCGTCT
>CAXTNS010000733.1:0-3108 GCA_964245465.1 uncultured Thermoanaerobaculia bacterium | reverse complement strand
GCTGTGGATCGGGCCGCTGGACCTCCAGCGCGCGCTGCCGGTCGCCCGCGACATCGCCGAAGCCTTGGCGGAGGCCCATTCCAAGGGGATCATTCACCGCGATCTCAAGTCCGAGAACGTGATCATCACCTCTTCGGGACGCGCCAAGATCCTCGACTTCGGGATCGCCAAGCGGCTCGACCGGAGCGAGCCCGCCCTGACCACGGAGGGCGCCGTGATCGGCACCTACCGCACCATGGCCCCGGAGCAGGCCCAGGGACAGGAGGTGGACCACCGGGCCGACCTCTTCGCCCTCGGCACGCTCTTCTACGAGATGTTCACGGGCAAGTCGCCGTTCCTGGGGTCGAGCGCCGCCGACACCATGTGGCGGATCTGCTGCCACCGCCAGAGTCCGGCTCGCGAGATCAATCCCCGCGTGCCGGACGAGCTCTCGGACTTGGTCGACTGGCTGCTGCAGAAGGAGCCTCAGCACCGGCCCCGGGATGCCCGCGAAGTGGCGGCCGCTCTGGCCAGGATCGCCGGCTCCAGCTCGGCGTTCGCCACGGAGGCGAGGCCGGTGCCATCCTCGGAGGCCTCCACCTTCTTCGAGGCCCCCCTGCTGGAGAAGCCGCTGTCCGCTCGAGACCCCGAATCCTCCTGAGCTTTTTGGACTCGACTGAAATAGATGTCGGGTTCGAGTCACCCGTATTGAGAGCGTAGTGAAGCCCTCGACGGGCAGGGAGGACGTCCATTGGATCATCCTTCGGAAGAGACCCTGAAGCGCTTCGCCGTAGGAAAGGCCTCGCGAGAGGAAAGCCGGACCATCGTCGCGCACCTCCTCAAGGGATGCGCCCTCTGTGCCACCCGTCTCAAAGCCCTGATGGAGCCACGATCCGTGGCCTGCGTGTCCTACGACACCGCCCTGGACCGCTTCGGCCAGGAAATGGTCGAGGCGTTGGTCAGCCCTATGCCCGCTGCGCCTGCTTCGCCACCGCCTCGGCCGCCTCGCGCGCGGCCTCGGGGTCACCCAGGTAGTAGTGCCGGACCGGCTGCAGGTCCTCGTCCAACTCGTAGATGAGCGGGATGCCCGTGGGGATGTTGAGTCCCACGATCTCCTCTTCCGAGACGCCGTCCAGGTGCTTGACCAGGGCTCGCAGGCTGTTGCCGTGGGCCGCGATGACCACCTTCCTGCCCGCCTGGAGCTCCGGAACGATCGTACCGTGCCAGTAGGGGAGGAAGCGCGCGACCGTATCCTTGAGCGACTCGGCCAGGGGCAGCTCCTCCGGGGACAGGTCCGCGTATCGCCGGTCGTGGCCGGGGTAGCGGGGATCCTCCGAGGTGAGAGGCGGCGGCGGATCGCCATAGCTGCGGCGCCAGAGGAGCACCTGCTGGTCGCCGTACTTCGCGGCCGTCTCCGCCTTGTTGAGCCCCTGGAGCGCGCCGTAGTGCCGCTCGTTCAGGCGCCAGCTCCGGTGGACCGGCAGCCACATCAGGTCCATGCCGTCCATCACGATCCACAGCGTGCGGATGGCCCGCTTGAGCAGCGACGTATAGGCCACGTCGAAGGTGTACCCGCCCTCCTGGAGCAGGCGGGCCGCCTCATGGGCCTCCGCGATCCCCTTGGGCGTGAGGTCCACGTCCGTCCATCCCGTGAAGCGGTTCTCCAGGTTCCAGAGGCTCTCTCCATGGCGGAGAAGGACCAGCTTGATCATCGCGTCATCTCCCTCCTTGCGGCGGAGAGGATATCAGCGGCGCGCTTGACCTGGAGATCTCCTTGATGTCAAAATATTGACACCATGCCACGGACCTCCAAGAGCGGCTTCAGCCGGCGCGAACGCCAGATCATGGATGTCGTCTACGGCTTGGGGGAGGCGACCGCGGCCGAGATCCACGAGCGCCTGCCCGATCCGCCCACCTATACAGCCGTGCGCGGGCTCCTGCGGGTCCTGGTGGACAAGGGCCATCTGCAGGTCGAGCCGGACGGCGCGCGGTATCTCTACAAGCCGGTCCTGCCGCGCGAGGCCGCCGGCGCCTCACTGCTGTCGCACGTGGTCCAGACCTTCTTCGGTGGCTCGGCGGCTGCGGCCATGGCGGCGCTCGTGGGGTCTCCCGAGACGCGGCTCTCCGCGGCCGAGCTGGAGCGGCTGGCCCGCATCGTCGAGAAGGCCCGCGAGCCCGGAGAGGGCTCATGACCGCCCCTGCTCTCGGATACGCGGTCCAGGCCACCCTGATGCTGCTGGCGGGGGCCCTGGCCAGCCGGTGCCTGAGGTCGAGGCCGGCCGCGCTCCGCCACGCGGTCTGGACCCTGGTGCTCGCCGCGACGCTTTCCCTGCCTCTCCTCTCCGCGGCCCTGGCCAGTCACCGGATCGAGCTGGGCGTTCCCGGTCTCCGGCCACCCTCCGTGTCCGCGGCGGAAGCCGCTCCTTCTGGACGGCCCGTGGAACGAGACCGCCTCCCGGTCTTCCTGGTCCCCATGGCGGGGCCTTCTCCCGCGTCCCCGCTGCTGCTCGGGATCTGGCTCGCGGGCTCGATGATCCTGCTGGCGAGGATCGCGATGGGCAGGTTCGGCCTCCGCCGGATCGTCCAGGGTGCCAAACCGGTCACGGTCGAGGGCGATCTCCTGGCGGAAGCCGCGGGCGCGGCCGGCTGCCGGCGGCGGGTGCGCCTCCTGGTCCACGGGCGCGTGCCCACTCCGGTGGCGTTCGGCATTTTCCGGCCCGTCGTCCTCCTGCCCGAGGGGTGGGAGGCATGGCCGCGGTCGAGGACGAGGGCCGTGCTGCTGCACGAGCTTGGCCACGTGGCGCGCTTCGATACCCTGTCGCAGCTCCTGGCCAATCTCGTGCGGGCGGTCCACTGGTTCGATCCGCTCGCCTGGTATGCCGCCCATCAGCTCGCCGTGGAGCGGGAGCGGGCCTGCGACGACCTCGTCCTGAGCGCGGGAGTCGGCTCCCGGGAGTACGCGGACCACATCGTAACGGCGGCCCGGGAGATGAGCGCGATGCCCAGGCTGGCGGGGGGGCTGCCCATCGCGCCTTGCGCCGAGCTCGAATCGCGTCTCCGGGCCATCCTGGACCCGGCGGTGCCGCGGGAGAGGACCGCGGTATCGTAGGTCCACAGGAACCCGGTGGG
>CAXTNS010000732.1:0-3397 GCA_964245465.1 uncultured Thermoanaerobaculia bacterium | reverse complement strand
GTGAAGACCGCGCTGCCGGTCGCCAGGCTGGTGTTCGTGCAGGTGACCGTGCCGCTCGCGCCCACCGCCGGTGTCGTGCACGACCAGCCGGCCGGAGACGACAACGACACGAACGTGGTCCCCGCCGGCAGCGTGTCCGAGAGGCTCGCGTTGGCCGCGTTGCTCGGGCCGGCGTTGCTCACCGTAATCGTATAGGTCAGGTTGACGCCCGGCGGCACCGGGTCGGAGGAGTCCGTCTTGGTGACCGACAGGTCGGCCGAGGCCCCCACAGTGGTCGTGGCCGTGGCGCTGTTGTTGCCCGGGACGGGGTCAGTGGTGGCCGAGGACACCGCCGCCGTGTTGCTGAGCGCACCCGTGGTGGCGGGAGCCACGGCCACCGTCAGCGTGAAGACCGCGCTGCCACCCGTGGCGAACGAAGCGTTGGAGCAGGTGACCGTGCCGCCCGCGCCCACCGCCGGCGTCGTGCACGACCAGCCCGCCGGAGACGACAGCGACACGAACGTGGTGCCCGCCGGCAGCGTGTCGGTGAGGCTCACGGTGGCCGCGTTGCTCGGACCGGCGTTGGTCGCCGTGAGGGTATAGGTCAGGTTCGTCCCGGCCGTCACCGGGTCCGGGGTGTCCACCTTGGTGATCGACAGGTCGGCTGAGGTCCCCACGGTGGTGGTCGCCGTGGCGCTGTTGTTGCCCGGGGTGGGGTCCGTGGTGGCCGAGGACACGGTGGCCGTGTTGCTGAGCACCGTGCCGGACGCCGTGCCCGGGGCGACCGCTACGACCAGGGTGAAAACCGCGCTGCCCGGAACCAGGCTGGCGTTCGTGCAGGTGACGGTACCGCCCGCGCCCACCGCCGGCGTCGTGCACGACCAGCCGCCCGGAGACGACAGGGAGACGAAGGTCGTGCCCGCCGGCAGCGTGTCGGAGAGGCTCACGGTGGCCGCGTTGCTCGGGCCGGCGTTGATGGCGGTAATCGTATAGGTCAGGTTCGATCCCGCCGTCACCGGGTCCGGAGAATCCGTCTTGGTCACCGAGAGATCGGCCATGGCCACGACCGCCGTGGTGGCCGTGGCGCTGTTGTTGGCGGTGTTGGAGTCCGCGGTGGCGGCCGTTACGGTGGCCGTGTTGGAGAGCGTGCCGGCGGCCACCGCAGGGCTGACGTTCACCGTCAAGGTGAAGACCGCGCTGCCCACCGCGAACGACGGGTTCGAGCAGGAGACCGTGCCGCCCGCGCCCACGGCCGGCGTGGTGCAGGACCAGCCCGCCACGGCGGAGAGCGAGACGAAGGTGGTGCCGGCCGGCAGCGTGTCGCTCCAGGAGGCGGAGGCCGCCGCGTCCGGACCGTTGTTGGTCACCGTGACCGTATAGGTCAGGTTGCTCCCCGCCGTCACCGGATCGGGCGTGTCGGTCTTGGTGATCGCCAGGTCGGCGACCGCGAAGAGGCCGACGAGGACCGGGTCGTGGTCGGAGGCCCGGTACGGTGAGGCCGGCTGGAAGACGACGCGCGGCGGCACCAGCGCGGAGCCATCCGGCTTCTCCTCGAAAGCGGACTCGCCCGGGCTGTCCCGCACCTCGTCGTTGTAGTCGAACAGCTCCACCTCGTCGGCGTTGATGTGCCAGGCGTCGGCGCCGGTCACCTGCGGCAGCAGGGCGGCGTTGGCGAAGCCATAGTCGAGGTGCCCCAACTGGCCGTCGAACAGGTAGGAGTAGGCGTTGGCGCCATGGAAGGTGGTCTCCAGGTCGTTGAAGCCGCCGCTGATGAGCGCGGTGACCGGGTCTTCCTTGGCGTAGGCGTTGAAGTCGCCGAGCAGGATCACGTCCGGATCGCCCGCCGCCGGCAGGACGGTGCCGTTGATCCAGGTCAGCAGGCGGTTGGCCTGAGCGACGCGGGTGGCGTTGAAGCACCCCTGGCCGTCTCCGGCGTCCGCGTCTCCGCCGGTGCCCGGGCAACCCTTCGACTTGAAGTGGTTGACGATCACCGTGAAGCGCTGGCCGAAGGCCGGGTTCGTGGCGTCGACCACGTCGAAGGTCTGGGCCGTGGGCGGCCGGTTGTGGACCGGATCGAGATCGGAAAGCGGCGAGCCGACCGGGGAGACGATGCCGGTGCGGTAGATCTGCTGCACCCGGATGGCGTCCGTCCCCAGCGTGCCGCCGGTGTTGACGAAGGTGTAGGGATGGGCACCGCCGCAGCGGGCGTTGACCGCCCCCAGCAGGTCGGTGATGGTGGCGCTCGGCGTGGTGTTCTCGAGCTCCGCGAAGCCGAAGACGGCGGCGTTCAAGGCACAGATGACGACCGACGCCCGCTCGCGCTGGCGGTTGAGCTCGGCGGTGCTGTCGGCGCCGCGGCAGTCGAGGGTCATCGACGGGCCGCACGGGCCGGTGCTGGTGCTGGACGTGGTGTCGATGGTGGTGAAGTAGTTGAGGAGGTTCATCCCCACCACCTTGATGGCGCCGCCCACGTTCGGCGGCGTGGCCGGGCGCGGGTTGGCGACGGTGAAGGTCGCCGGGTTCGCCATCGTCGGCCGGATCCGCCAGGTGTCGGCGCCAAAGCCGGGGAACGACCAGTGGAGGACGCCGGTCAGCCCGTTGACCAGGTCACCGCCGCGGAAGAAGTCGATCCCCTGCGTGCCGACCGAGAAGCCGCCGTTGGCGCGCGGGTGGTAGACGTACTGCAGGCCGTCCGGGAGCGAGAGGTACCACTCCTGGGCATTGTTCTCGTCGTCGAGGATGACCTCCCGCCGCGACAGGTTGTCGAGGTGGGCGGCGAGCCCCGCCACGCTGGGCGGGTTGGCCTCGGTGAACTGGCGGGGCCGGCCCCCTTCATAGAGGACGATCTGGCCGAAGCGCGCCAGCTCGAAGTACTCCGAGACGGTGAGGGTGTCGACGAACGTGACCTTCATCCCCTCGCGCGCCTCGTAGAAGTCGTCGACCACCCCGGCGATGGGCAGGTCGATCGGCGACGGAGTGACCTCCGCCAGGTGGTTGCCGGCGTCGGTCACCACCACCGAGCCGGCGGCCGAGGCCGTGATCTCGGTCATGCCGTTGAACTCCGAGACCGCGCCCGTGGCCCGGACGCGCTGCCCTTCGGCGACCGCGGTGGTGCAACTGCCGCAGAAGATGAAGATGCCTTCCGAGGTCGCCGGATCGGCGTCGAAGTCGGCGTCCTCCTCCTCCAGGAAGAAGCCCTGGAGCTTGTTCGTCCCCTGGAAGTTGGCGACCACCACGCCCTCCACCGTGACCGTGCTGCCCGGGATGGGCGTGGCCGCCCCGTTGCCCTGCCCGACGTGGATCCGGGGGCTGTCGGCGTTGCCGATGGTCCCCTGGCCCTGGCCGTCCGTGACGATGGCGGAGGGCACGGTGGTGCCGGTGACGAACTCGGAGATCACCGTGCGGCGGGCGTAGCCGG
>CAXTNS010000731.1:0-3401 GCA_964245465.1 uncultured Thermoanaerobaculia bacterium | reverse complement strand
CTCGCCTTGGACTGCCGTCTCGCCGGGAGCCTGCCGCTCCAGCCGATTCAGGATGGCGTCGCCGTTCTGCGCGCGGACCTGGAAAGGCTGCCCGAAAAGGTTCTTCCTTTCGCCTTCGCCTGGCTTCACCGGCGAGCCGGCGCTCCCTATCCCGCCGCTGGAGCGGCCTGCGCCGAGCTCCTGCGCCAGATCGGAAACCGGGGAGACGCGGGCTGCGACTGCGGCGGTGGCTGGCGCTGGGAGGCTTCGGGGGACCTCCTGAGGCTGCGCCGTACCGCCGAGGTCCCGGAGCGGGTCCCCGATTTCACTTATACTCTTGAGATTCCGGGAGAGCTGCACATCCCGGAGATTTCCGTGAAGGTGCGCGTCGACCGCCGCGCCGTCGAGCCTTGGATGTTCGAGGGCTCGCCCCATCGCGCCGGGCTCGCGTTGCCGCTCATGGAGGGAGATCGCGTCACCATCCGCAACCGCCGACCGGGGGACCGCATTCACCCCCTGGGCGCGAGCGGCAGTCGGCGGCTCAAGGAAGTCCTGATCGACCGCCGGGTGCCACGGCAGGTGCGGGAGCGCCTGCCTCTGCTCTGCGTCGGAGGGCGGATCGCCTGGGCTCCGGGTGTGACGATCGACGAACGGTTCCGTCTGGATGGACACGCGACCGCCTGGATCGCTGAAATTATTTCCGAGGTCATTGCCGAGGTTGCGACGACATGAGTGAGATCGAGACCCTGTTCGACGCCGAGACGGTGCGCGAGAGCGTCACCGCCCTTGGCCGCCGGCTCTCCGAAGAGCTGGCCGGCGAGGACCCCCTGCTGATCGCCCTCCTCGGCGGCTCGGTGATCTTTCTGGCCGACCTCGTGCGCGCCATCGAGCGACCCGTGCGCTTCGAGTTCATCGACGTGGCCTATCGGGAGGACCTGGAAGCGGGCACGGAAGACGGCGGGCTGACGCGGATCCACTACCCCATCCCCATCGACATCGCCGGCCAGAGCGTGCTCGTCCTGAAGGACGTCGTCTCCTCGGCCGTGACCGAGCCGTACCTGGAGCAGCAGCTCCGCGACCATGGCGCCCGCGAGGTCCGCTTCGCCGCGCTCATCGACATGCCCGACGAGCGCAAGACGGCCTTCGACCTCCACTACCACGCCCTGACCACCCGCCGCCGTGGCCTTCTCGTGGGCTACGGCTTGAAGCACCAGGGACGCTATGGGAACCTTCCCTACGTGGGACGGCTGGCGGATGGCACTTGACATGATGGGAATCGATGAACTGGCGGTATGGTTGTCACAAGGAAGGGATGTTCCGTCCCTTCGTGACCGACAAAAGAGCGCTCTTTTCTCCCGGGCGCTCCACATGAGGTAGCCGAGCTTTGAACTCTACTGTCAAAACCCTGTTTCTCTGGATGGCGATCTTCGGCGTGGTGATCCTGCTCTGGAACACGTTCCAGGGGGGCAAGGCCGCCCAGAAGGAGCTGACCTACTCCGATTTCCTCTCCGATGTCCAGCACGGAAGGGTCGCCGAGGTCACCATCCGCGACAAGCAGCTCACCGGCAAGTACCGGGGTGATTCTCTCGCGGGCCAGGAGTTCAAGACCACGCTCCTGGACGACGACCCGCAGCTCATCCAGGAGCTTCGGAGGAATAACGTCCGCATCCGTGTCGAGGAAGCGCGGGAGAACCCGCTGCTGGCCGTGCTGCTCACCTGGGCGCCGGTGCTCCTGATCGTGGGCCTCTGGATCTTCTTCATGCGCCAGATGCAGACGGGCGGCAACAAGGCCCTGTCTTTCGGCAAGAGCAAAGCCAAGCTCCTGAACACCTCCGGCAAGAAAGTGACCTTCAAGGACGTGGCCGGCGTCGAAGAGGCCAAGGAGGAGCTTCAGGAGATCGTCGAGTTCCTGAAGGAGCCCCAGAAGTTCCAGAAGCTGGGCGGCCGCATCCCCAAGGGCGTGCTGCTGATGGGTCCTCCGGGCACCGGCAAGACCCTGCTCGCCCGCGCCATCGCCGGTGAGGCGAACGTGCCGTTCTTCACCATCTCGGGCTCCGACTTCGTCGAGATGTTCGTGGGCGTCGGCGCCTCCCGTGTGCGCGACCTCTTCGAGCAGGGCAAGAAGAACGCCCCCTGCATCATCTTCATCGACGAGATCGACGCCGTCGGCCGCCACCGCGGCGCCGGCCTGGGCGGCGGTCACGACGAGCGCGAGCAGACTCTCAACCAGCTTCTGGTCGAGATGGACGGCTTCGAGTCCAACGAGGGTGTCATCCTGATCGCCGCCACCAACCGGCCCGACGTGCTCGACCCGGCCCTGCTGCGCCCCGGCCGCTTCGACCGCCGCGTGGTGGTGGACCGGCCGGACATCAACGGCCGCCTGGGCATCCTGAAGGTCCACACGCGCAACATTCCGCTCGACGAGAACGTCAACCTGCTGATCATCGCCCGCGGCACTCCCGGCTTCGCCGGCGCCGACCTGTCGAACCTGGTCAACGAGGCCGCCCTGATCGCGGCCCGGCGCAACAAGAAGAAGGTCGACATGGGCGACTTCGAGTTCGCCAAGGACAAGGTCCTCATGGGCGTCGAGCGCAAGACCATGATGCTGACCGACGAGGAGAAGGCCGTCACCGCCTATCACGAGGCGGGGCACGCCCTGGTCGCGGCCTTCACGCCGGGATCGGACCCCTTGCACAAGGTCACCATCATTCCCCGCGGCCGAGCCCTGGGCCTCACCATGCAGCTCCCGACCGAGGACAAGTACACCTACAAGAAGATGTACGTCGAGGCGCAGATCGCCATTCTCATGGGCGGCCGCGTGGCCGAGGAGCTCACCCAGGACGACATCACGACCGGTGCCGGTAACGACATCGAGCGCGCCACCGACATGGCCCGCCGCATGGTCTGCGAATGGGGCATGTCCGAGCTGGGTCCCCTCTCGTACGGCAGCAAGGAGGAGCCGGTCTTCCTGGGCCGCGACTTCGCCCAGCGCGCCGACTATAGCCAGGACACGGCGCTCCGCATCGACCACGAGGTCAGCCGCATCGTCCAGACCGGCTATGAGTGGGCCCGTTCGATCCTCACCCAGAACCGGGCGGTGCTCGACCGCGTGGCCCATGACCTGCTCGAGCGCGAGACCCTGGACGGCGAGGAGGTCTACAACACCATCCGCCGGATGACGGGCCACGAGCCCGCGCCCACCCGCCCCGTGCCACCCGGCGAGGGCCTGATCCTGGGCGGGCACGAGGTGCCGGAGTCCGTGGTCTCTCCCGCCGCCATAGGCACGGGCGTGCCCGGAGCGACCGGGGGAACCCCGGTCTCGGACGCGGCTCCGGCGGCCCAGCCCGAGGTCGAGCCTGAAGTCGCCGGTGCCAAGCGGCGCACAGCCCGGCCGGTGCCCGAGCCCGAGCAGTCGGCGTAGG
>CAXTNS010000730.1:659-3402 GCA_964245465.1 uncultured Thermoanaerobaculia bacterium | reverse complement strand
CCGGACCGTGGGCTCGCCACCCCGCGAATCGCCCGCGGACGGCTTCTCGATCACGATCCGCGGCCGGCCGGAGTTGCTGCTGTCCGACCCGCCGATGGAGTCGCCGCCGGAACGCGTCTCCGGCTTCGTGGGCTGGGACGCACCCCGGTCATTGCGCCCACTGGGGCTGGCACCGCTCGGACCGCCGTCGCCGAACACGACGCGCGGCTTGCCCGGCTGCTGGTTGGACCAGTTGCTGTCTCCGGAGTTGTCTCCGGGCTTGGCACCGTTGACCGCGACACCACCCACGGCTCCCCGGCCACGGCCGAGGGTGCTCGGCTTGAGCGGCGTGCCGTCGAGGTTGGTGGTGCCGTCGTTCCTCACGGTACGGAGCACGGTGGACGGCAGCTCCGGCTTGCGGGCGATGAACGACGTCACGTCCGGCAACTCCTCGGCGGTCCGGGCGCCACCCGAGCGCAGGGTCCGCAGCACCTCGTCGGGGTTCTTCCAGGTGCCGGGCTTGAGCGGCCGGGTATCGGTCGTGATGATGCCCCGGCCCAGAGAACCGTCATGCCCGGAGCCCCTCGGCACGGCGTAGCGCTGCACGTCGCGCCGGCCGTCCCAGTAGCCGTGGCGGTAGCCGTCCCGGTATCCATCGCGATAGTCGAAATAGCCCGAGTGGACGAAGTTCCAGTGGTCGTAATACCCCCAGTCACCGCCGGCCCAGCCGTAGACGCCGTAGCGGAAACCGAAGCCCGCGCCGAAGCGCGACCCGTAGTAGCGGGTGTAGTACCCGGTCGGGCACCAACCCACGCTGCTCGGACCCCAGTACCAATACACCCAGGCGGGCGACCAGACGTAGCCGGGCTGCCAGACCCAGCCGTAGGTGGGCAGGTAGTCCCAGCTTCCGTAGTGGTAGGGCACGTAGCCCCAGGGCTCGGAGGAGAGCCAGGTCAGGCCGGCCGGGGTGTAGATCCAGCGGCCTTGCCAGTAGGGGCGCCAGCCGGCGGCCACGCGCGGGCGCCAGTAGGGAGAGCCGTCGACGTACACCCAGTCGCCGTGGCGGGCGAGAGACCGCGCCGAGTAGCGAAGGTTGTCGTCGATCGGGCGCAGGCGGTCGGAGGAGGCATAGGACGCGTAGTCGTCGTCGAGCTGGCGCGCCCAGCGCTCCAGAGAGTCGGCGCCGCCGGCCTCGCGGACCTCGACGCCCGCGTAGCGGTCGCCATCGATGACGGCTTCTTCATCGGCCCGCACGCGCTCCCGGCCACGGTCGGTGACCACCTCCGCGGTGCCGCGGCGCACGACGAGCTCGCTCCAGCCTTCGCGGTCGGAGGTGACGCGGTACGAGCCGAAATCCTGGGGAAAGATGGTGGCGTTGGGCGTCTCGATGCGCGGCAATTCGTCACCCAGAGAGTCCTGCGTGACGATGATCTGCAGATTGCCCTCGAGCAACCGCACGACGGTTGCCCGGTCGTCGCCGTCCGGCGAAGCGGCCAGCCGCTCCAGGATCAGCTCGCTGCCGCCGTCCACCCGCAGGATGTTGCGGTCGGCGAGCAGGATCTCGACCCGGGACCGGCTGGGCACCCACAGCCGGTCTCCCGCCAGCACGGGCTGGTTGATCTCGGCGGCGGAGCGCTCGTTGGTGCCGGACTGCATCAGCGTGGCGGAGCCTTCCACCACGCTCAGATAGCCGTAACTGCCGGTCTCCGCGGACGCGGGGGAGGCAAGCGCGGCCAGCACGAGGGCGGACGAGAGGCAGAACGCAAGCTTCTTCACAAAAGCGTTCATTGGTTTGTTCTCCATGGTAGGGACGATACCCTCGCCCTCGGTATTCAGCAACTTTCGGACCACCCCTGATATTCCCCCCTCTGCATTCCTGAGCTCCCTTTGTTTCAAGGCTTGGCTAGCCCTATTTTGCGGCATAATGGGCGCGCTCGGAAGCCGCGCGGTGTCCACCCCAGGAGTCACGGGCGTCCCCCATTGCGGGGTGCGCCGCGAGCCCGAGCTGCGATGGAGCCATGCCGGCATCCATCCCGTGGGAGGTCCCCTTGGCGATCAACTGGTTCCGTGGTGGGAAGAAGCAGCAGCAGGAGCCTCAGGACTACACGGTGGACGACCTGATCGTGCTGGAGCGCTACGACGAGGCCGAGGCCAAGCTCCAGGCGCGCCTGAGAGACAATCCCAGCGACCTGCACTCGCACCTCAAGCTGGCCGAGGTCTACAGCCAGCTCCAGCGGCACGAAAAGGCCGTGGACGAGTTCGTCTACGTGGCCGAGGAGTACGCCCAGGACGGCTTCCACGACAAGGGGATCGCCTTGATGTCGAAGGCCATGAAGCTGGCGCCTCGCGACCAGTCGCTACGTTTCAGGGTGGAGCGGCTCCAGCGCGAGAAGAGCATGGAGAACGTGCGCGCCTTCGCCCTGGAGGGCCTGCGGCAGGCCGGCGGTACCCAGGCCGGCACCTCGGCCCTGGAGCTCAAGCGGCTTTGGCACCACCTGGTGGGCAGCATCGTGGTGCAGCGCCTCAACGGCGAGCAGCTCAAGCGGGTTCTCTCGGCCATGGAGCTCCGCCGCTTCGAGCCGGACACGAAGATTGCCCAGGAGGGAAGCCAGGAAGCCTTCCTGCTGTTGATCGTCACGGGCATCGTCGAGGCCTCCATCGACCTCGACGGGCATCCCGTGTCGGTGCGCAGCTTCGCCTCAGGTGACATGATCGGTGAGGCGGCCCTGCTCGAGCGGGGCGTCTGGCCCGCCAACTACAAGAC
>CAXTNS010000730.1:0-649 GCA_964245465.1 uncultured Thermoanaerobaculia bacterium | reverse complement strand
TCCCGCGCGGGCCTGGAGCAGTGCCTGGTCGGCAACCCCGACCCCCGCGGGTTTCTGGAGACGCTGCGCGAGCAGCATTATGATCGTGAAGTCGCCGCCGCCGTACGGCTCCTGAGAGCCCCTAGCTGATCCAATGGCCATTCTTGCTATCCGCATCTACCCCGACCCCGTCCTGAGGGTGAAGACCCGCAAGGTCGAGGAGTTCGACGCCAAGCTGCGCAAGCTCGCCACCGACATGGTGGAGACTATGCATGCCGCCCCCGGCGTGGGCCTCGCGGCGCCCCAGGTGGGCTCCGACCTCCGCATCGCCATCGTCGACATCTCGGTGGGGGAGGACCCCGCCCTGCTCAAGGTCCTGGTCAACCCGGAGATCGTCCGGCGCGAAGGACTGGAGACCGACGTCGAGGGCTGCCTCTCCCTTCCCGGCATCACCGACAAGGTGGACCGCCCGACCGCCGTCGCCGTGCGCGCCCAGGACCTCTCGGGCAAGCCGTTCGAGCTGGAGGCCGCGGACTACATGGCGCGCGCCATCTGCCACGAGGTGGACCACCTGGACGGCATCCTCTTCACCGATCACCTCCGCGGCCTCCGCAAGGAGCGCGTCCGCCGGCAGCTCAAGAAGCTCGCTGAGCTCCAGCAAGAGGTGCCC
>CAXTNS010000729.1:0-3411 GCA_964245465.1 uncultured Thermoanaerobaculia bacterium | reverse complement strand
ACCATGCGCTCGCCCGCCTCCCGGCTCGCCGCGGCGGCGTCCTTGCCCATGGCGAACAGGGGGAAGGACGGCTCGGCGGGGATACGGCCCAGATCCACCCCTTCCGGTTCCAGGGCCAGGAGCTGCGAGGTCTCCACCTTGCCCGCGTGGTCGCCATCCGCTCCGTCGTCCGGAAAACCGCGCCGGTTCACCTCGAAGTCCGGCAATCCGTGAAGTCGCATCCGCACCCACGGCTGGAGGAGGTCCACCAGCGTCTTCAAATCCTCCCAATTGGGACCATAGTGGCCCGTCAGGAGCACGGCCGCGCGGAAACCCAGCACCTCGGCGGCGCGCACGTGGTAGCAGACGTTCTTGAAATGCACCCAGGGCGGCACGGCCGTCAGCCACGGGCGGGCCTCCCCGATCTCCCGCTCCGCCCAGATCGCGTACCCCCCCAGCTCGTGCACGTGCCAGAAATCCGGCGGCGCCACGATGCCCCCGTGCTCCCGCGCCGCCCGCACCAGCAGGCCGTGCGCCTTGAGACCGTCCAGGCCCAGCACGTTCTGCGGCCCGTGCGGCTCGCAGAGGCCATAGGCGAACCACGCCGCCGGACAGGCCGCGAAGGCCTCCTCCAACTCGTGAGGGAACATCCTTTCCCAACGGACTTCGCGCATGGGGGCCGGCTCCATTAAGATTCGTCGCAAAGATACAACGGAGGTCACAGATGTTGACCGAGGAGCAACGGGCCTTCTTCGAGGAAGAGGGTTATCTGATCATCCCCAATGCTTTGACACCCGAGGAGCTGGCGCGGGCGCGCCGGGCCGTCGGCGCCGCCGAGGCGCGCTGGCGGGCCGACCCGTCCCTGCCCGGCGTGCGCCGTCCCGACCTGGAGCAGGTGCAGGGGATCATGGAGTACGACCCCTTTCTCGCCGGACTCCTGGAGCACCCGCGGGTCTTTCCCCTGGTGTGGGAGCTGGTCGGCCCCTCGGTGATGATGCTCGACCACGACTACTTCATCACCCCCCCGGGCGCCGAGATCCCCTTCGAGCTGATCGAGCCTCTGGGCGTGGAGATGCCCAACTCCGAGGTCCCCGAAGACCTCCCCGGCGCCGTGAAGATGGCCCTCCCCGCCGGCTCGGCCTACATGATCACCGGCCGCACCTACCACTCGGCGGGCAACAACCGCTCGGACGTGGTCCGCCGGCTGCTCATCTACACCTACGGGCACAAATGGATGCGGATGTGGGATGAATACCGCCCCTCCGAGGCTCTGGCGTCCGGGGCGGAGACGCCGGTGCGGCGTCAGTTGCTGGGGTTGACGGATCCGTATGGGCCGCCAGCGAGCGGCGGTGAAACCAAGGACACCAAGGACAGCAAGGACGCGAGGGGAAAGACGGGTTGCCCGTCCTTGAGGTCCTTGGTGTCCTTGAATTCCACGGATGAGGGTCCGGGTTATCTGGTGATCGAAGACGCCCTCTCCCCCGCCGAGCTAGCGGCAGCCCGCCGGGCGGCGGACGCGGCCGAGGCGGCGTGGCGGGCCGATCCGTCGCGCCCTGGAACCCGCATCCCCGAGTTCCTGGAGATCGAGGGCATCCTGGAGTACGACCCGCTGTTCCTGGACGTCGCCGTCCACCCGCGGATCTTCCCCCTGGTGCGCGAGATCCTGTCCCCGGACATCGCCCTCATCGACCACGCCTACTACATCACCCCGCCCGGCGGCACGCTGGACGGCGAAGCCTGGCACACCGACGTGCGGAAGCGCGTGCCCGGGGTCCACCACGCGGGCTCGACGATGATGGTCCGCGTCATGATCGCCCTCGAAGACATCCCGGAAGACGGCGGCGCCACCCTCGTGCTCCCCGGCACCCACCGCCAGCCGGACGACACGCCCATCCCCAGGGTCGCCGTGCCCGAGGACATGCCCGGCGCCGTGGCCCTGGCCTGCAAGGCGGGCACGGCGTACTTCTTCAACGGCAACCTCGTCCACTCTCCTGGCACCAACCGCGGCACCACCACCCGCCGCGTGCTGCTCTTCAATTACGGCCACAAATGGATGCGGATGTGGGCCGGTCACGAGCCCTCCGAGCGCCTCGCCGCCGCGGTCTCAACGCCCCTGTGCCGGCAGCTCCTGGGTCTGACTCCGCCCTACCGCGGAGCGGAAGCGGATCCGGAGACGCCGCCGTGAGCGTGAGAAGATCCCCGTCCATGCGCAGACACTTCGGGATTTTCCTCCCGCTCGCCCTCACGGCCTTGTCCCCCGGGCACACCCAGGAGCCGGCCGCCACCTTCTACTCCACGGCCACCGTGGAGGAGCGCCCCCTCTCCTCCGCCACCGGCTCCGTCACGGTGCTCGACCGCGAGGCCATCGACGCCTCGGGCGCGCGCACCGTGGCCGACGTGCTCCGCTTCGTGCCGGGCCTGGACATCACCACCAACGGCGCCCGGGGCGGCTTCTCCACCGTCCAGATCCGCGGCGGCGATCCCAACTTCACCCTGGTGCTCCTGGACGGCGTGCCGCTCAACGACCCCACCTACCAGGTGGGCGACGTGTTCAATCTGGAAGGACTGCCGGCCGCCGCCGTGGAGCGGGTCGAGATCATCCGCGGTCCCCTGTCCTCCTTCTATGGATCGACCGGGCTCGCGGGCGCCGTCAACATCGTCACCCGCCAGGGGCAGGACGGGCCTCCCGCCGTGGAGCTTGAAGCCATGGCCGGCGACGCCTCCCTGCGCCGGGGACAGGGCTCCGTCTCCGGTGTCCTGAGGGGTCTGGGAGGTGCCACGTACTTCCTCGGCGGCACCTGGGAAGAGGAAGAGCACCGGGTGGCCGGCGAGAGGTTCCAACAGTCCAACCTCCACGCCAACGTCGCGGTCCCCCTCGGCAAGGCGCGCTTCCAGTTGAAGACCCGTTGGGCGGATTGGGAAGGCGACGACTACCCCGACGCCTCCGGCGGCCCTGTCTACGGTACAGGTGAGCTTCGCCGGTCCGAGCACGAAGAGGCCTCCCTCGCCTCCGAGCTGGCTTTCGGGAGCCAGAAGCTTACCCTGGCCCTTTATCGCCACGACCGCGACACGGACAGCCCCGCCGTCTTCCCCCAGGTGCCGCCGTCCCTCGAATCCGCCCGCTACACCTTGGCCCGCGCCGGCTGGGCCTCGACCCTCCACGATGCCGGAGGCGTGCGGTTGAGCGCGGGCGCGGACGTCCAGCGCGAACGGGGGGAAAACGACAGCGTCCTCCTCCTGCCGCCTGAATTCGGCGGCGAGATCCGGGGCGACTACTCCATCACCCGCACTCTGCCCGGCGCCTTCGCCGAGCTGGTCATGGACCGTGGCACCTTCGTCTTCGAGGCTGGCTCCCGCTTCGACGTCCCTGAGGACGGCCCCCGTCAGTGGAGCCCGCGGCTGGGCGTGAGCTTCCGCCCCGGTAACGGCCCC
>CAXTNS010000728.1:0-3411 GCA_964245465.1 uncultured Thermoanaerobaculia bacterium | reverse complement strand
GTATCTGTTTACCGTACCTTATCCGTCAGTGAGGTTCCAGAAGGTCAGAGTATGAGGGGATCTTGAAGCTTCTGAGAAGGGTGGTGAAGATCGAGAGGGAGTTGAGCCTGTGTTGGTGACAGGTTCGCAGCAGACTCATCAAGATGGCTTGAGCCTGGGCTCCGCGAGGAGTGCGATTGCCAGCGCACGACTTGCGATTGACGACAGCGGGTCGGATCGCATGCTCAGCGGGCCAGTTTGTCGCTTCAAGATCGGCGCGGTCGAGAAAGAGGAAGAGAGCCTTTTGGTAGCGCCTCAGGTGTTTGGCCAGCCGTCGGTTGCCGTCGTGAGTGAAGTTGCCCGAAAGCAAGCGCTCCATGCGGGCGGCCAAGCGTCCCCTGGCGATGCCCACGTCCTGGGGACTGATCGTTTGGGCCTCTCGCCGATCGCGCACCGCCAAGGCGGCGAGAAGAATCTCTTTCACCTGTCGGGGAAATCGCGCTGCGCCACCCTGAGCCGTCTTCAGCATGTCCCCACAGCGGCGCAGCAGATGAGCCAGGCAGGTCTGATGAGTCGCTTGAGCGAAGCTCCGGTAAGGCGCCCACCCGTCAGCCACTAAGGTCCCCGCATACTCTTTGCCCAAGATCTCAGAGGCTTCGGCGAAGCCGCGGCCCGACGCAATCGAATAGACCGTCTCGCGGCGATTGGTAAAAGCCCACAACCAAGCGCTGCTCCCTCCCACCCGCCAACCACTCTCATCGGGGTACACCACCGGCGACTTGCGCATGGTCTCGACCAACTCCTGATAAATCGGCTGGGCTTTCGACGCCGTTCGCAGGAGAGCCCGGCAGAGAGTCGAGCGCTCCACTTTCAAGCCAGCCATCTGCTCCAGAAAAGTGACGATCTTGCCGTAGCTCAGGCCTCCGACCTTGTTCAGGTAGATGGCCAGCGAGATCACACCAGGGCCGATCTGGACACCAGCAGCCCCTACGGCCTGCGAGGTCTGGCGAGGATGCCGGCCCTTCATTCGATGCCCACACTGCTGACATTCGCAGACCTGCAAGACGAATTCGGTCGTCTGCGGACGGATTTCCGGCAGGTCGATCTGGTATTGGCGTTCCTCGCCAACTGCATGCACAGGGCCGTTACAGAGCTCGCAGGCCCACGGACCCTCGACGGCAATGGTCTCGTCGACTTGTTCAGGGACTGGTCGGCTCGCGCGCTGACCGTACCTCTTTCCGGGCTTTCGACCCGGCGTCTGGGGGTCGCTCTTGGGCTCTCCTTTGGAGAATGGACCGGCTTGCCGCTTACCGCCGCGTCGCAACTCCTCAATGATTTTCTCCAACTGAACAATCCGGCGTTCCTGCTTCTCGACTTGGCGTCGAAGCTCAGAGTTCTGTTGAAGGAGTTCGTCGTAAGTCGGCATTTCTGAAAGACATTAGGCCATGTCTCCAGAAGAAAAGCAAGTCTCCCTTGGCCTCTTCAGGCATGCCGACAGAGCCGTTCGACGGCCTCAAGGCGGTAAACAGATACGTTAGGCCTTGATAACTCTATGGGACCGCCCTCGGCCGTCTGCGCGGCAAGCTCAAGTACCGGCCCGTGGTCTTCGAGCTCCTGCCTCCTGCCTTCACCCTGCTCAACTCCAGAGAGTGGTGGAAGCTCTGTCCGGCGTGCGGCTCCACAAGCAGAACTTCCGCCGCCTGGTGGAGAACGCCGGCCTCGTCGAAGGCACCGGCCAGGATGTCCAGACCGGCGGCCGCCCCGCGGAGCTGTTCGTCTTCCGGCGCGATGTTTTGCGAGAGCGGCCGGCGCCGGGTGTGGGGCTACCGGGCGTTCGGCGGGGTTGACAGGTCCGGCCTTGGGAAAACGCACGGCGGGAGGAAGGTCCTCCCGCCGTGTGGGGAACGAGGTGCTGGGACCGGCCGCTCAGAACTGCGACCAGAGGAACTGGTTCGTGACCTCGTGGTGGTACTGCACCTCGGAGGCCTTGATGAGGGTGCCGAGGGCCTTGGGGCAGCGTTCGGCCTGGGCGAGCTTGATCTCGGCGTACTTGCCGTGCGCATCCTCCCCCAACACCTCCTGCATGAACCGGCTCCCCTTGAACTGCCGGATGGCGTCGTAGATGTTGTCCGGCAGGAAGCGGGTGCGCGGCCGCTTGTCCCCGTCCTCCTCGCTCTGGGGGCCCTCGAGCCCGGTCTTGAGCAGGGTGTAGATCGCCATGTACGGATTGGCGTCGGGAGCGATGGAGCGCACCTCGACGCGTGCCGAGCGCTCGTTGCCGAGGGGGATGCGCACCATGGAGCCGCGGTCGATGGCCGAGGCCTTGATCTGGTTGGGCGCCTCGAAGTGGGGGTCGAGGCGGCGGTACGAGTTGACGCTCGAGTTGAGCACCAGGCAGATGTCCGGGGCGCTGGCCAGGATGCGGCCGATGAAGTCCCAGCCGGCGGCCGAAAGACCGTCCTTGCCGTCCTTCTCGTAGAAGAGATTGGTCGACTGGCGGGTCACCGAGAGATTGGTGTGCATGCCCGAACCGTTGATGCCGGTCACCGGCTTGGGCAGGAAACTCGCCGTCATCCCCAGACGCGCCGCGACTTGCCGGGAGAGCAGCTTGTAGAGCTGCACCTGGTCGGCGGCCACCGAGGCCTCGGTGTAGCTGTAGTTCATCTCGAACTGCGAGGGCGCCACCTCCGGGTGGTCCTTCTCGTTGGCGAAGCCCATGGCCCGCTGCACCTCGGCGGCGGTATCGATGAACTGCCGTAGGGCGTCGCCCGGCAGCGAGTGGTAATAGCCGCCCGTGGAGATGAACTCGAAGCGTCCGGTCTCGTGGTAGATGCGCTCTGCGTCGCACCCGCGGAAGAGGAAGCCTTCGATCTCGTTGGCGGCGTGGGCGACCATGCCGTCCTGGGCATACAGCTTGTCGGCGTACGCCTTGAGCAAGGCCCGCATGTCGGCGCTGTACGGGCTGCCGTCACGCTCGCGGACCTCGCCGAAGGCCAGCACCTTGCCGGGGCCGAAGGTGTCCGACGGCAGCCAGTAGAAGGCCGGCCAGTCGATCGCCAGTCGCAGGTCCGACTCCTGCTGCCGGGAGAAGCCGCGGATCGACGAGCCGTCGAAGGTCAGATTGTCCGCCGACTTGAGCAGGAACTTCTTGTCATAGTCCAGCATGTGCAGCCGGCCTTCGAGGTCGGTGAAACACACGGTAACCGCCTTGATGCGCTTCTCGTCGTTGAGATAGCGCATCCGCTGTTCGCGGACCACGTCGGCGGGCCGCCGGGCCAGCCGCTCCTCCTTGGCCTCGAGGTTCATCTCCTCCAACTGGTCGTAGGGGATCTCCAGAAAGTCGCGCAGCCCCGAATGCGAGGTGCGGGGCGCTGGCCGCGCCATCTCCTCCAGCTTCTCCGGGGTCATGGCGGCGAGCGCCTCGGCTCGGCT
>CAXTNS010000727.1:0-3415 GCA_964245465.1 uncultured Thermoanaerobaculia bacterium | reverse complement strand
GCGGTGCCCTTCGAGCGGTTATCGCGGATATCCTCGTCGGGTCATGGATACCGGCCTCCTCTACGCTCCCCACGGCAAGCCCGGGCACTTCTTCAATCCCTGGGCTCCCTTCAACAACAGCTTCCTCCGGGTGCTCAAGTGGCAGCTCGGGAAGAAGGAATACGACAAGAGCGCTCCTCCCCGGGTGCCGCTGGTGGCCAACGACGGCGGATATCTGAAGGACAGGGAGCAGCCGCCTTCGGTGACCTGGGTAGGGCACTCGACGTTCGCCGTGCAGGAGGGCGGCGACGTGTTCCTCACCGATCCCCACTTCGGTGCCCGGGCCCTGGTGCCGCGCCGGATCACTCCTCCGGGGATTCCCCTGGAGGCCGTGCCGGCGGAGGCGTTCGCCGTCCTCTCCCACAACCACTACGACCACCTGGACGACTGGACGGTCCGCCATCTGCCCGACACCCTCTCCTGGTTCGTCCCCCTGGGGCTCGGCGCGTGGTTCCGCAAGCGGGGACGACGGGTCGTGGAGATGGACTGGTGGCAGAGCGCCCGCCACGGCCGGTGGACCCTCACCTGCCTGCCCGCCCAGCACTGGTCGAACCGCCTCGGCATGGGGCGCAACGCCACCCTCTGGTGCTCGTGGCTCCTCGACTCCGGGGAGAGGCGCTACTACTTCGCGGGGGACTCGGGCTACTACCACGGCTTCGCCGAGATCGGGCGGCGGTTCCCGGGGATCGGCGTGGCCTTCGTCCCCATCGGCGCCTATGAGCCGCGCTGGTTCATGCGCTCCCAGCACGCCGACCCCGAGGAGGGGTACCAGGCCTTTCTCGACCTGGGCGCCCAGACCATGATCCCCATGCATTGGGGGTGCTTCGACCTGACGGACGAGCCCGTGGACCTCGCCCCCAAGGTCCTCGCCGAGGTCCTGGAGCGGAGGGGGGCGGACCGGGAGCGGGTCCGGACCCTGGCGGTGGGCGAGCGCTGGCGGCCCTGAGCCGCTGTGCTAGAGTTCGCCTACCCCACTGGTCAAGGGTGCTGGGGCTGTCGATGGAGAGATGGGCACGATGAGATCGTCGGCGCAGGAACTTCCGCGAGATTCGCGCCGCCTTCCCCAGGGTCGGGGCGGCCCGAACCGCTCTGTGCCTGCGCGTCCGATCCAGCTCGAGCTGTTCGGGCTGCGGGCCGTCCCGGCGCCCGTGCTCGCCCCGGCGGCTTCGCAGTCACCTCAGCCAGCGGCCGATTCCAACACTCTGCGATTCCAGCTCCTGCGCCATCTCAACCGCCTGACGGGCGGCCGGCTGCGCTCGCTCGAGCTGACGGACAACCGCCGCACCATCCTGAGCGTCCGTTCGGGCCGCCTGGGCAACCGGGCGCCGTTCGAGCTGCGGATCCATTACTCTTTCACCCAGGCGCCGGCGGAGGTGTTGCAGGCGGTGGCGGTGTTCGTCGAAAGCAAGCGGGGGAGCGACCGGGCGCGGGAGGCGCTGGTCCTCATCCGCGAGCACTTCTCGGCTCACCGCACGGAGGCCCGGAGGCGGCGGCTGGTGCTGCGGCCCGAGGGCGTGGCCTTCGATCTGCGCGAGGTCCTGGCGGACCTGAACGAGCGCTATTTCGAGGGGCGCCTCTCGGTGGCGATCACCTGGGGGAAGTCCAACACCGGGGCCTCCAGCTCCTGCCGCCGTCGGCGGACCTCGACGCTCCAACTCGGCAGCTACTCCTATGAGGACCAGTTGATCCGGGTCCACCGCGTGCTGGACGACCCCGAGGTCCCCCGCTACGTGGTCGAGGCCGTGGTCTACCACGAGCTGCTTCACGCCGACATGCCGCCCGAGGTGGTGAACGGCCGGCGGCACTTCCACACGCCCGAGTTCCGCCGCCGGGAGCGCCTCTACCGCAACCTCGGCCGGGCCGAGCGCTGGATCGGCGAGCACATGCCGGACCTGCTCCGGGCCCGGCAGGCGATGGGCGGGGGCAGGAAGAGCCGGAAGCGTTGAAGTGTTAGAAGTCCCGTGACGGATCCCACTCCACACGCCCAACGTCCGGCCCTCGCGCGCTATGGCACCGCGGTGCTGACCGTTGGGGTAGCCGCGCTGGTCCGCTGGTCGCTCGATCCGGTGCTCGGCTTCAATACGCCGTTCCTCCTCTTCTTTCCCGCCCTCATGGCCGTGGCCTGGTACGGCGGCCTGGGACCCGGCCTGCTCGCCACCGGCCTCTCGGCGTTGCTGGCCCACTATTTCTGGATGGCGCCGGCGGGCTCGCTGGGATTTCCCAGTCTCGCGAGCATCGTGCAACTCGGAGTGTTCGTGGCGACCGGTGCATTCATCAGCGTGCTCACCGAATGGCTCCACAAGAGCCGGAGCCGGGCCGAGGCCGAGGCGGCGGCGAGCCATCGCGCCGAGCAGGATCTCCGGCAGACCCGGGCCGAGGCGCGGGAGAGCGAGGAGCGGGACCTCCGGGAACTGGAGGTGATGAACCGTATCGGCCAGGGCCTGCTCGCCCAGTTGGAGCTCGAGCCCCTGGTGCAGACGCTCACGGACGAGGCGACGGCCATCACCCGGGCGCAGTTCGGTTCCTTCTTCTACAACGTGACCCGCAAGGGGCAGGAATCCTACACGCTGTACACTCTTTCGGGCGTGCCCCGCGAGGCTTTCGCGGGGTTCCCCATGCCCCGCAACACGCACGTCTTCGGACCGACGTTCCGGGGCGAGGGGATCGTCCGCAGCGACGACATCACTCTCGACCCCCGCTACGGGCGCAATGCGCCCTACCACGGCATGCCGAAGGGGCACCTGCCGGTGCGCAGCTATCTCGCCGCGCCCGTGGTCTCCCGGTCCGGAGAGGTGCTGGGCGGGCTCTTCTTCGGCCATTCCGAGACCGGCGTGTTCACCGAACGGGACGAGGAGATCCTCGCCCGCATCGCCACCCAGGCCGCCGTGGCCATGGATAACGTGAATCTCTACCGCGAGATGCGGGACGCCCGCGAGGACGCGGAGGCTGCCAACCGCAGCAAGGACGAGTTCCTGGCGACCGTCTCACATGAGCTGCGCACACCGCTCAATGCCATCCTGGGCTGGGCTCAGCTCCTGCTCGGCGACGGGGTGGACGCGGACCGGCGTCGGCGGGGCCTGGAGACCATCGTGCGCAACTCCAAGCTCCAGGCGCAGCTCATCGACGACCTGCTCGACGTGTCGCGCATCATCTCGGGCCAGATGCGCCTGGACGTGCGGCCGGTCGAGCTCGTGGTGGTGATCGACGCCGCGGTGGAGGCGATCGGCCCGGCAGCCGAGGCCAAGCAGATCCAGGTGAGGCGGGTGCTCGACCCCCTCTCCGGACCCGTGGCGGGCGATCCGGCCCGGCTTCAGCAGGTGATCTGGAACCTGCTCTCGAATGCCGTCAAGTTCACCCCCAAGGGGGGCAAGGTGGA
>CAXTNS010000726.1:0-3424 GCA_964245465.1 uncultured Thermoanaerobaculia bacterium | reverse complement strand
CGCTCATCCCGGGCGCCTTGTGGCGGATGATCGCGCAGCAGCTGACCGAAGCGGGCGACCACGATCGCCGCGGCAAGGCGCTGGTCGCGCTGGCGCAGGCGGACTCGCAGCCGACCGACCCCCCCCCCGAGCCCCGCCGCCGCGCCCACCCCCCCCTCTCCCCGCCCACGCCCTACGGCCGGGACCGGGTGATCGGCCCGGTCGCGAGCCAGCGGAGCCTCTCTGAAGCTTTGCCTACGTCGGATCCGGAGGGGGATAGGGAGCGGAGGCGGCCGGCGTAGGGGACTTAAACAGTCTGCTCGAAGATCTCGCCCACCGGGATCTCCAGGCCTGGGAGCAGCAGCGTTGTCAGGACATCCGCCGCGGCGGCAGAAAGATCCTGAGCCACCACGAAGCCGGCGCCGGAGCGGCGGCAGACCCGCACAATTTGGCGTTGCGGGTCCACGAGCCAGTATTCGAGGACGCCAAACCGCTCGTAGATGCCGCGCTTGAGGGTCTTGTCCCTTCGGTTGGTGCTGTCCGAGAGGATTTCGATGACCAGGTCGGGCGCACCCTGGACGTTCTTCGCCGTCAGGATGCCGAGACGCTCTTTCGAGACGAAGAGAAGGTCCGGCTGAACGATGTCGTGCTCGGAGAGAACCACCTCGCAAGGAGCGTGGAAGAGCCGCCCCAGTGGATTCCGACGCAGGAAGCCCACGAAGAAGTACGTCAGGTTCGCCGAAGCCGTCTGATGCCAGAGCGACGGCGCCGACGTCACGTAGTGCTCTCCGCCGAGGATCTCGTGACGCAGACCGTCCTCCGGAAAGAGGAGGTTGAGCTTGCGGCGGATGGTGTCTGGGATGGCCATGGCAGCCCCTCCTCGGTGCGTCCCCGGTATGGGAACACGCGCTTTCCCTCCTCAGGATCGGAGGGATGTTACTTCATTTGGACACGGAGGCCGGGTTCACACCTCCCCTGCCAGCCGGCGGGCCTCCTCGTACAAGCAGGTAGACAAGCTACACCGCTCGCCATAAGTCGGTCTAATGCTGGTCCTGGGTCACCTCTTGAAAGACGGCGTCCGGAACCAGGATTTCGTCAAACAGTTTGGGAAGGAGATCGAGCAGGCCGATACGGGCCAGGGAAATCAGGGGACCGGAGTTGACGACGACCGCCACGTCAGCCCTGGGACGGCTTCATGGCGGCCTTGGCCACAGCCAGCTCGCGCCTCAGATCCTGAGGGCTGGCGTCGTGGTAGGGAAGGTCCCTCTGGTCCAGCAAATCGAGGAAACGGACTTTGGAGCACCCGAGGATCTCCGCTGCCTTTCCCGAGGAGATCTCTCCTTCCTGAAACAGCTCGAGAACCACCCATTCCCGGACCCGCCGACCGAGGTCGGATTCAGGGATGTTCAGCGCTGCCAGCAGGTCCCGCGGCAGCTCGACTTCGACTTTCAGAGCGCTCATGCCTGCTCCTTTCATGGTCATTCTATCTCGACCGCACACCGCGCCTCCGTCCCCGGTGCGTACGGCGGCCGTAGCTCGAACGGCACGCTTCCCTCCTACAACAGAGCCCACCGGTACCGATGAGGATGTAGCCCCCATCCTCGAGCGGGTTGCCCGGCCCTGTCGCCCCAGTGATCATCCAGCTCGGGCCCGCGCGCGGCTGGACGCCCCAGGCGAGAGGGCGGACGTAGGACCGGAGGAGGGACATCGGGATGACGTTTCCGGATCGTGCTTTCCAGGATCGGGAGGATGATATACCCGAATCCATCGGCGGGGGATGCGCCTCACACCGAATGCGCCCCCGGCCAGGGACCCGGCGTCTCCTCGGGAAATTCCTTCGAGAGCCGCTCCGTCCTGAAGATCCGGAACCCCCGCGCCTGGTAGCTCGGGAGCGCGGCCGGCCCGTCGAGCGTGCAGGTGTTCACCCACACGCGGGAGGCTCCCATCGCCCAAGCCCGCTCGACGGCCGCCGTCAGCAGCACGCCGCCCAGACCGTGCCCGATGAACCGCGGCAGGAGCCCGAAGTAGGACAGCTCGACGTTTCCCCTGGCCTGTTTCTCCAGCTCGAAGTAGCCGGCCGGCGTGCCCTCCAGAGAACCGATCCACGTCTCGACCCCAGGACGGCTCAGCCAGGCGAGCCACTGCTCATACGTCCAGCTCAGCCGGTCGGTCCAGAACCAGTCGCCGCCCACCGCCGTGTAGAGGAACCGGTTGAGCTCCGGGCAGGGAATGCGCGCCTGCCGGATGGGAAATTCCACGCTAATCGGTCGGGCGGGACGGAGGTCGTCCGGCGAGGTCATCTCCAGGTAGAAGATTTCGATCTCTCTCTTCATACCCGCAGCACCTTCGCTCCCCGGATCTTCCGCGCCTTGAGCTCGCGCAGGGCTTCGTTCGCCAATGCCAGAGGGAGCTCCTGCGTCTCTGGCCGGATGGGGATCTCCGCCGCCAGGGCCAGGAGCTCCCGCACGTCGCTCCGCGCCACGTTGGCGACGCTCTTGATCTCCTTCTCCAGCCAGAGATCGCGGGGATAGTCGAGACCGAGCAGGGCCTCCTTGTCCCGTTCCTCCTTACGGATGGCGTTGATCACCAGCCGCCCCTCCGGCTCCAGGTGGCGGAGCGCCGCGACGACCGGCTGCCAGGCCGGGGTGGTGTCGACGATGGCCGCGAGCTTCTCCGGCGGCTCCTCTGACGGGTCCCCCGCCCAGGCGGCGCCAAGCTCCAGGGCGAACGCCCTCTCCCCCGGGCTGCGGGCGAAGACATAGACATGGGTGTTCGGGTAGCGGTGCCGCACCATCTTGAGCACCAGATGAGCCGAGGCGCCGAACCCGGTCAGGCCCAGCGTCTCGCCGTCCTCCAGCCCCGTGAGCTTCATCGAGCGATAGCCGATGGCCCCGGCGCACAGCAGAGGCGCGGCCTCCACGTCCGAGAAGATTTCAGGGATGGGGATGGCGAAGGCCGCCGGCACCGTCAGGGCCTCGGCGTAGCCGCCGTTCACGTCCCGGCCCGTGGCTCGGAACCAGGGGCAGAGGTTCTCGTTCCCCTCCCGGCAACGCCTGCACGTCCCGCACGCCGAGAAGATCCAGGCCACGCCCACCCGGTCTCCCTCGCGCAGGCCGGTCACGCCAGAGCCGAGCGCGTCCACCCGCCCCACCACCTGGTGGCCGGGGACGACGGGCAAGCGGGGCGGCGGCGTGCGCCCCTCGATCTCGTCCAGCTCCGTGTGGCAAACGCCGCAGACGGAGACCCGAACGCGCACCTCGCCCTCCCCCGGCTCCGGCACCGGCAGCTCCGCCGGTACCAAGGGCTCGGGATTCTCCTCGAAGCTCCCCAATTTCGGCAGGATCATCGCGCGCATCGAGGTCATTGACACCCACGGTTAGAATCCCCGCGTGAGCTTACCCCAGGAGAGCGCCCCCACGGCGGAGCCCACGAAGGAGCCCATCCT
>CAXTNS010000725.1:0-3441 GCA_964245465.1 uncultured Thermoanaerobaculia bacterium | reverse complement strand
CAATTTCTAGAAGGGGAGGCCCTGCTTGCTCCGAGGCATCTTCCAGACCAAGAAGCTGGACGACATCATGGCGGCGGCCGAGGGCGGAAACTCGCTGCGCCGCGAACTGGGCGCGCTCCAGGTGACGCTGCTGGGCATCGGCGCCATCGTGGGCGCCGGCATCTTCGCCACCGTCGGCACCGCCGCCGCCGGCGACGCCCACCGCCTCGGCGCCGGCCCGTCGCTGATGCTCTCTTTCGTCATCACGGCCGCCGTCTGCGCCTTCACGGCCCTCTGCTACGCGGAGTTCGCGGCCCTGGTGCCCATCTCCGGATCGGCCTACACCTACTCCTACGCCACCCTCGGCGAGCTCGTGGCCTGGATCATCGGCTGGGACCTCATCATCGAGTACGCCGTGGGCAACGTGGCGGTCGCCATCAGTTGGGCCAACTACTTCCGGACGCTGCTCGATAGCCTGGGGATCCACTTCCCCTTATGGCTGGCGACCGACTACCGGACGGCGGCCAAGATCCCCGGCCTCTACGAGAACTCCCCCCACGTCTTCGGCTTCCCCATCGTCTTCAACCTCCTGGCGGTCCTGATCGTGGCCCTGATCACCGTCGTCCTGGTCGCCGGCATCCGCGAGTCGGCCCGGTTCAACGCCGGCATGGTGATGGTGAAGATCCTCGTCCTCATCTTCTTCGTGGTGGTGGCCCTGAAGTACGTCTCGCCCGCCCAGATGTCGGCCAACTGGCACCCGTTCCAGCCCAACGGCTGGAAAGGCACCTTCGCGGGCGCCGGCGTCGTCTTCTTCGCCTACATCGGCTTCGACGCCGTGTCCACCGTGGCCGAAGAGACCCGCAACCCCGGGCGCAACCTGCCGATCGGCATCATCGCCTCGCTCATCATCTGCACCCTGCTTTACGTCGGCGTCGCGGCCGTCTTCACCGGCATCCTTCCCTATGACGAGCTCCGGTCGCGCCTCGCCACCGAGCAGGCCGAGCCCCTCACCATGGCCCTGACCCACGTGGCGCCCGACGCGACCTGGGCCACGGCCATTGTGGCCCTGGGCTCGGTCATCGCCCACACGGCCGTGCTCCTGGTCTTCCAACTCGGCCAGCCGCGCATCTTCTTCTCCATGGCCCGCGACGGCCTGCTCCCCCCGTCGTTCGCCCGCGTCCACCCGAAGTACCGCACGCCGCACGTCACCACCATCCTCACCGGCGTCGTCGTGGGCGGCATCTCGGCCTTCGCCAGCATCGACGAGATGGTGGACCTGACCAATATCGGCACCCTCTTCGCCTTCGTGCTGGTGTGCGTCGGCATACCCATCCTACGCTCCACGGACCCCAACCGGCCGCGCCCGTTCCGGGTGCCCTTCGGACCCTACCTGTTGCCGCTCCTGGGCGCCGCCTCCTGCGTGTTCCTGATGTACTACCTGCCGCCGGCCTCGTGGTGGCGGTTCATCGGCTGGCTGGTGCTCGGGTTCGCCATCTACAGCGCCTACGGCTACAGCCGGAGCCTCATCGGCCAGCGGATGGGCCGGCCCACCCGGACCTCGGGACCCCTCAAGGTGGCCTCGCTCGGGTTCCTGCTGACGGCGGCCGGGCTCTTCGCCATCCCGCACGACACGGGGCTCGGCCGGCTCCTGGCCGAGGCGGGCGACGCGGCTTCGGGTGACCACACCCGGGCCCTGCTCGGCCTGTCGCTGATCGGCGTCGGACTGATCCTCGGGATCGTTGGAATGACTCTGGAGACCGGGAACCGGGCCACGCGATGAACCTGGCGCTCCTCGCTCTCGGCTTCATCGTCCTGCTCGTCGTGGCCTACCGGCTCTACGGCGGCTGGGTGGCGCGCCAGTTCGCCATCGACGACGGCCGGAAGACGCCGGCCCATCAATATGAGGACGGCGTCGATTTCGTCCCCACGCGGCCCTTCTACCTCTTCGCTCAGCATTTCTCGGCGATCGCGGCGGCGGGGCCCATCGCCGGGCCGATCATCGCCTGCCAGGCCTTCGGCTGGCTGCCGTGCATGCTGTGGATCGGCCTCGGCGTGGTCCTGATCGGCGCCGTGCACGACTTCTCCAGCCTGACCGCCTCCGTGCGGCACGGCGCCACCTCCATCGCCGAGATCACCGGCGAGCACCTGGGGCGCAAGGCCGGGCTCGCCATGATGGCCTTCATCTGGATCGCCCTCGTCTACGTCATCACGGCCTTCGCCGACATCACGGCCCGCAGCTTCGTCGTGGGCACCGAGGAGCTTCAGGCCGGCGCCCACAGCTTCCACCCGGGCGGGGCCGTGGCCGCGGCGAGCGTCCTCTACCTCCTGATCTCGGTGGTCCTGGGCTTCGTCCAGAAGGCGTGGAATCCTCCCCTGTGGCTGGTCACCGTGATCTTCGTGCCGGCCGCCTTCGCTTCGGCCTGGGTAGGCACCTACGTTTCGACCCTCCTGGTCTTCGACGCCCATACCTGGGGCCTGCTGATCCTGGCCTACTGCGCCCTGGCCTCGGTCGTGCCGGTCTGGGCCCTGCTCCAGCCGCGCGGGTACCTCGGCGGCTTCGTGCTCTACTCGGCGCTCGCCCTGGGCGTGATCGGCGTCTTCTTCGGCGGCTACGAGATCCAGCAGCCGGCGTTCAAGAGCTGGGACATCGGGGGGATGACGGGGACCCTCTTCCCCTTCCTCTTCGTCACCATCGCCTGCGGCGCCTGCTCGGGTTTCCACGGATTGGTCTGCTCGGGCACCACCTCCAAGCAGGTGGACCGCGAGTCGCACCTCCAGCCCGTGGGCTACGGCGCCATGCTGGCCGAGGGCTTCGTGGCCCTGATCGCCCTGGTGACGGTGATCATCGTCAGCTCGGACAAGCTCCAGGGCCTGGCGCCGGGCACCATCTACGGCAACGGCATCGGCGAGTTCCTGACCCTCCTGATCGGCAAGAAGAACCTCCCCTTCGCCATCACCTTCGGCGCCATGGCCTTCTCGACCTTCGTGTTCGACACCATCGACGTCTCGACCCGGCTGGGCCGGTACCTCATCCAGGAGCTCCTCGGCTGGCGCACCCGCCTGGGGGCCTGGGTGGGGACGCTGGTGACGGTGATCGTGCCGGCCCTCCTCCTGTCCTTTGCAGGCGAAGGGATGTGGCAGAAATTCTGGACCCTCTTCGGCGCCTCGAACCAGCTCCTGGCAGCCCTGACGCTCCTCTCCATCACCGTCTGGCTCCACCAGGCCCGCCGCCGCATCGCCTTCACCCTCTATCCCATGATCTTCGTCCTGACGATCACCCTCTGGGCGCTGGGCAAGCTCACCTGGGCCAACCTCCAGGCGAGCCACGGCTTCGACGTCGAGCTGCTCAACGGCGTGGCGGCCGGGCTGCTGATCCTCCTCGCGCTTTATCTGGCCTTCGCGGCGCTGGTGAAGCTGCGGGGGGAGCGGGGGACGGGAGCGGTGGTGGCGGAGGCGTAGGGG
>CAXTNS010000724.1:0-3446 GCA_964245465.1 uncultured Thermoanaerobaculia bacterium | reverse complement strand
CTTTTCGACCGGCAGGGCGAATCGAATCATCGGCGAATCGGACAGGGCGGCCACACGGGGCCGCCCCTACAAGACGGTTTCCTCCAGCCGCCCCAGATACAACGCGTTCCACAGCAGCTTGAACATCCGGTGCGGCTGAGCCCGGTGCTGGGGCCGGAATCCGATCAGGACGATCCGGCCCTTGCCCACTTTGTACTCGACCACGGCCGCCTTCTGCTCCAGCCTCTCGCCGCCCTTCAGATAGCCGCTGACGAGGATGTCCTTCCCGTCGGCCGGATAGGTGGCCACCACCCGGCGGTCGATGCGGGGGTCGGCCGGACTGGTCTGAAAGGCCGGGGAATCCGCGAAGTAGGCCACCTCCTCGCGGCTCAGGCCGTAGCTCAGGGGATGGCTGGGATCCATGAGGATCCGGAACATGGAGCCCGGAGCGTGGAACTGCTCCTCGGAGACCTTGTCGAGGACGTTGCGCACGGGCAGGCCGAAGAGGTCGATGACGTACCCCGTCGAGGCGTCGAGAGCCACCACGGTGCCGCCCTCCTCCACCCACTTCTTGAGCTTCGCTCCGCCCTCGCCGATGCCCCCGGCATAGGGAGGCGGCAGCGGCTCCCAGAAGCGCCGGGCCTCGGCCGAGCCCGGCTCGCCCTTGTCGAGAATGGCGGGCTCGACCGAGGGCAGCAGCACCACGTCCACCTTGGTCCGGAAGGAGCCGTCTTTCAGCCCCTCGTTCGCCAGGCTCTCGTAGGTGAAGCCGTAGCGCTCCAGGAGGAACCGGGTCCAGCCCTCGTCGATGCTCGCCACCCAGGGTTTGTAGAGCCCCACGCGCACGGGCTTCACCTGGAACGCCGGCCCGGTGGGTGCCTGGGCCAGCGGCGTGATGGGGAGGTGGATCTCCTGGGAGAGCTTGGAGAGGGCCTCCGGCGTCGTCTCTCCGGCCGGGACGTAAAGATCACCACCCTGCTTCAGCCAGTACACCTTCTTGCCCTGGGCCAGCAGACGGTTCTGGGCCGTCATCGCGGAGTCCGCCGCGTGGGAGATGAGATAGCCGCCGGACCCGCGTTCGACCGTCCCGCCCGGCCAGACCGGGGAGTCGATCGGCTGGTGAGCAACCGTCGCGGGGACCGGCTCCCCGGCCTCCATCACCTCGACACCCATAGACAGGGGAAGCGACCACGCCGTCACGTCGTACGGCGCGAAAACCGGCCCGCCCGGGAAGGGGACGATCTCCGGGTAGCGCTGCGTCCTGAGCATGGTGAGGAGGAACTCCCGGTAGGGCTGGGCGGCGGGGATGACATAGGTCCCCGCGGGATAGGCGGCCCGGCCCAGGGTGAACGCCGACGGGGCCCGCTCCACACGCACGCCGTGCCGCAGCATCAGGTCCACCAGCAGGGCGACCGCTACGGGATCGCGCTGATCCGGCGGGATCAAAAAGGCGTACGGCGCCTCCTTCCCCCCCCGCTCGGACGCCATGCGGGCCATGCGGTAGACGTTCGTCAGCAGGCTCTCGCGGTAGCGCGAGCCCGACTCCAGGAACGCCCGGGTGGCGATCAGCTCGTACTCCACGATGTCCCGCAGCCGCCACCAGCCGCCCGGCCAGGGGGAGGGGAAGTTCGACTGCCGCTTGTACTCGGGTAGCCCCTTGACGCCGCCGCGCAACTCGCCCGGCTCGATGTAGACGGGCGTCGCGATATCCGCGCTCGCCACCTCGGTCAACAGGCCCGTGACGTTCTTCCACCACGCCGTGTTGCGGGTGCCACCGGGCCAGTAGCTGTCGAAGATCATGTCGCTCCCCACGCCGAGCTTGCCCCCTTCCTCCAGGCGCATGCTCATCAAGGTGCCCAGGAGGTCGGCCTGGCGGAAGACCAGGGAATTGACCTCGGGGGCCAGGGGATCGGCCTGGGGCGGCACGAACATGCGCGGCCCGGTGGCGCCCATCTGGTGCTCGTCCAGGAAGATCTGGGGGAACCAGCGGTGGTAGAGCACCTGGTTCACCGCCTGGGACTCCTTCTGGGTCAACATGTAGAAGTCGCGGTTGTCGTCGTGCCCCACGTAGACGTGGTAGAGCCAGGGCATGGGACCGCCCTCGTAAGGGGTGCCGAGGTACTTGTTGTACCAGTCCACCACCATCACCTGCCCGTCGGGGTTGATGGAGGGCATGAGGAGCAGGATGACGTCGTCAAGCCACGAGAGCAGGGCCGGGTCGCGGGTGGTAGCCACGTCGTGGACGAATTCCAGGGCCATCTGGGTCGAGCCCACCTCGTTCGAGTGGATCGAGCAGGTGACGAGCGCGATGGTTTTGCCCTGGGCCACGAGGGCGCGGGCTTCCTCCTCGGAAAGGCCGTCCGGATGGGCCAGCCGGCGGGCGATCTCGCGGTAGCGGTCGAGGTTCTTCTGGTTCTCCTCCGAGGTCAGCACCACGACCATCATGTCGTTGCCCTGGGTGGACTTGCCCGCCGACTCGATCGAGATCCGGTCCGAGGCCGCGTCCAGCCGGCGCAGGTATTCGACGACCTTGGGCCAGGGCGCGAGCTTCCTGTCCGCACCAACGCGGTGGCCGAGGAAGCTCTCGGGAGAAGGGATTTCCGCGGCCTGCACGGCGGTCAGTGACAGCAGGGCCAGGGACAGCGTAAGAACAGTCTGCAGAAGGCTGCGGGGCATCGGGGGAGACCCTCCTTGGATGACGGGCGGGAGCATACCGCAAGGCCGGTTCCCCCTCTCCCGGCCAGAGAATCTTTACAACCCGCGAAATCCGGGCATGGCAGGCCGCTTGCTTCTGTTATAACCATCGCGTATCCGCGGGCAGGACTTCCCCGGGGCGGACAGTCCGCCGCGGACGTCAATCCGTAACAAGGCCAGAACAAATGAAATCCAGAACATTCAAGATCCTCCTCCTCTGCCTGGCGTTTATCATGGCCTCCATGGCTGTGATGCCCGTCCTGGGCCAGGGCAAGCCCCAGCAGACGGAGGAGTTCCAATACCGCTGGCAGCTCCGCAATTTCATCGGCAGCCTGGCCGGACTCTTCCTGCCCAACCAGGGCGAGGGCTCCCTCACCTTCCGGAAGGATGGGAACGGCCGTTTGACGAGCGAGCTCACCATCACCTCGACCGCCGCCCAGGGCGAGTACTTCCGCTATGGATCGGAGGTCGACACCCGGACCCTGCAGCCCATCCGGGCCTGGAGCGCCTACTCCTGGCGGGGTGAGACCAAGACCAAGTCAGAGCCCATCCACCAGGAGGGCGTGTTCGACGTCGCCTCGGGTATCTACTCGATCCGGCAGGATCCGCCGGACAAGGCGCGCCGGATGGAGATCTGGTCCGACGGCAAGATCTACCCCGTCGTCGTCATTCCGCTGGGCGATGAGAGCCGTAAGATGCAGCGCGGCATGGAGATCCCCCAGCGCCAGTACTAGTAGCTGCGTCTCGCGGAGCCCGAGCGCCGCGGTCGGCTC
>CAXTNS010000723.1:0-3447 GCA_964245465.1 uncultured Thermoanaerobaculia bacterium | reverse complement strand
AAGGGAAGGAGATCCGCAGTCTGGAGGCGTTCCGGATGGTCCATGGCTATCTTCAGGGCGCGCGCCCCAAGATGACGGAGAACAACCTCCGGGACGCGATCAACGTGTCATTGCTGGTCCGGTTGTTCAATCAGCCCGCGAATCAGATGGACCGGCCGCTCTTGATCTCGCAGACGCGCTCGCTCACCGAATTCTCCACCAACGGCCGATGGTTCCCGCTCCGGTATAATGAGGCCTCGCCCGGTTTCATCCAGGATGAGATGTACCTGATCGTTTCGCAAAGCCTGCTGGCGTTCTGCCAGAACCGTTACCGCCCGGTCATCGATGAGGCCGGGGAGCTGCGGACGCAGGCGAACGCGCTGGCCGAGGCGTTCCGCAGCCTGCTGATGGAGATCGATGCCAAGGGACAGGATGACGTCGAGGCTCGTGACGATCTGCTCCTGGTGCAGCACAGACTGAAGATCTTTCAAGACCACTGGGTGCCCGTGTTCCAGCAGGCCGCCAGCTCGGAACAGCTCGACTTGACGCTGTACTCGAACCTGCTCTTGAAGCCCGAGGTCACGCACTGGCTGGGCGCCGGCCGGCCCGAGGACGTGCGCAGGGGGATTCAGAAGCTCATCCAGGATCTCCAGGAATACCAGAACCCGATTTTCAACAACTTGAACCTGCTGATGGATCAGACGTCGGACGCCGATGACGATCAACAGGAGCAGATCGAGAAGCTGTTCGTGCTCTCGGTACGAGACAACGATGGAACGCCGCTCGCGGAATCGGAACGGGGCCAGAAAATCGACTCCGCCGTGGACACGCAGGAATTGGAGGACGTGCGCTTCGTGCTCCATCCCGTCTCGCTGCCGGTGGGCGCCGTGCTGGCCCTCGACCTGTGGGCTGACGAAAGCGTTCCTGGCGGCTGTCGTCTCGCCATCGTCTGGCAGCACAAGGCCAACGCGGTGACGATCTGGAAAGCGGGCGTTCAACTGCTCCAGGCGTGTCTCCCTTCCGGCTCCCCGGACGAGGCCGGGTGCGAGTTCTCGGTCATCCTTGAGGCGGGTCCGGAACCAGGACCAGCCCAGGTAGCCGGCAAGGCCGGGTGGGAGGAAGCCGCCGACGAGATGACGAAGCTGCTCGATCGCTCTCAACAGGTGGAGTACTTTGAGCTGTACAGCGGGCGGTTCACCTTCTTTGCCGACGTCGAACCGATCGAGGAGAAGGAGATCCAGGCAGGGTTCGCCCTGGCTCCCGATCTCTGGACCCCTACGATCCGCGAGGCCATCGCGAAGACGGTCGCGCAGACCGGAATGCTGTCGCTTTCCCCACAGCAATACACGAACATCCTGGAATTCATCGCCGAAAAAGTCCATCTGACAGGCACGAATAAGGAGACGGTGCATGCCATCCCTGGACCCAGAGACCAGCGAGTGGATCGAGCGGGCGCAACGGGGTGAAAAGCCCTACTCGTACATCAAGAAGAACGGTATGCTGGTCGTCTCTCTGATCATGGACTATAGCTTTACCATTCAGGGACGTGTCAGTGCCGAAGGGCATGCCTGGTGGCGAGCCATCAACCCGAGCACTGTTCGGCCACGCCGGATCCGGATGAGGGCCAGGCTGAGGGATGGGCGAGGCTTCTGGAAGCCGGATCAAAAAGTTCAGGGCGACGACTACTGTATCGAAGGGCAGATCCCCCGTACGAAGAAGAGTGACGAAACGTATTCCAAGCGGAACTGGTCGGCACGATTCGTTGCCCAAGAGCTCGGGGCCGAGGCCGTTACCGTGAACTGTTACGGCTGCAAGGAGGTTCTGGAATCCGAATTCATCATCGATACTCTGCGGACCGCGAAGGTGGGAAGTTCCGGCACCTCGAGACGGCGCGCCGAGGTGGTCCGCAAGGTCTTCATCAGCCACAGCAGCCAAGACAAGCAATTCGTGCGGAAGCTGGCGGCGGACCTCCGGGAGCGGAACTTGGACGTTTGGTTCGACGAGCACAGCCGAGTAGGCGAGTCGTTCGTCGACAACATCTCGAAGAGAATGGAGGACACTGACTATTTCATCCTGGTCCTGTCCGCCGCCGCCGCTCAGTCACTCTGGGTGACGGAGGAGCTGAACGCAGCTCTGGTTCATCGGAACGCCGGAAAGGGTGTCGCCGTGCTACCGGTCCGTCTCGACGAGACAGAGCTGCCCGTCCTGTTACGAAGCCGTCTCTACGCCGATTTCCGCGAGGACTACAAGAGAGGGCTGGAGTCGCTCCTCCAGGCTTTGGGCCAGGAGCGATGATCACGCCTCCGTCACCTGCCGCAGGGCCGCCTCCAGGGTCTCGATGTTCACCGGCTTCGTCAGATGCTTGCAGAAGCCCGCGGCGTGGCTCTTCTCGACGTCCTCGTCCATCCCATAGCCCGTGAGGGCGATCCCCTGAAGCCCGAACCGGTGGGACAGCTCGCGCATCAGGTCGTACCCGGTGCCGTCCGGCAGGCCGATGTCGCTCAGCACGAGGTCGAAACCTTCGCCCTTCTCGGCCGCCTGGAGAGCTTCCCGGACACAGTGAGCCACCGTCACCCGCCGGCCCGTGGCGTCCAGATAGTCGGCCAGGGCCTCGGCGGCGTCGGGATGGTCTTCCACGACCAGAACATGGATCGATTTTGGATTTTCGATTTTGGATTCTGGATAGGGAATGGGCAGAGCAATCGCGGGATGCGTGGCTGACGTGCCGGCCGGCAGGGCGGTGGGGAGCCGGACGGTGAAGGTCGAGCCTTTCCCAGGGCCTTCGCTCTCGGCGAGGAGGGTACCGCCGTGGGCCTCGACGATGGTGCGGCTGATGGCGAGCCCCAGGCCCAGGCCGCCGAATTGGCGAATGGAGCCGCGGCTACCCTGCGCGAAGGCGTCGAAGACCCGCGGCAGCACGTCCGGCTCGATGCCGGCCCCCGTGTCCACAACTTCGGCGGCGAGCCGGCCCGGCTCCTCCCGCCAGGTCCGCACACGGATCTCGCCGCCGGACGGCGTGAACTTCAGGGCGTTGTTGAGGAGGTTCCAGAAGACCTGGGTCAGGCGGGGAGTGTCGGCCCACAGCCGGTGGTCCATGGGAGCGAGGTCGAGCACGTAGCGCGGCCGCTCCGTCTCCGGCACGTGCGAGGCGGAGGTCTCAATCGCGTGCTCCAGGATCTCCCGCAGATCGGCCTCGCCATATTTGATTTCCAGCTTGCCCTCGCGGATGCGGGTCAGGTCGAGAAGGTCATCGATCAACCGGGTTTCGAGCTCCACGTTGCGGCGGACCCTGGCCAGATCGCCGATCAGCTCGCGAGGGAGACGGCCCGCGCGGGCCCGGGCTTCCAGGCCGGAGACGATCATCAGGACCGGCGTGAGCGGAGTCCGGAGCTCGTGGCTCAAGGTCGCCATGAACCGGTCCTTGGCGCGGTTGGCCGTCTCGGCCTCGCCTTCGGCCCGGTGGCATGT
>CAXTNS010000722.1:0-3486 GCA_964245465.1 uncultured Thermoanaerobaculia bacterium | reverse complement strand
TGGCTGCCGCCCCTGTCGCCGAGACAAGCGCCGCCATCGGCGTCATGCCGCCCTGGACGAACATCCAGATCTCCCAGTGGGCTCCCAGGCCCTCGCGCTGGCCGTGGGCGCCGAGCTGCACGCTCACGCCTTCGTGGGCCAGCCCGTTGGCGATGCGGGCGTTGTTGAAGTGGTTGTACTCCTCGTCGGGAGCCGTGACCCGGCGGCGGGAGCGCTCGTCGAGCACCTCCCGGGGCACGAAGCTGGTCAGGCGCTTGTCATCCCAAACGTGGGTCTTGTCGTACCAGTAGTTCTCGCCCCAGATGCCGCCGTAGCCAACGATGAGCGTGGGCGTGTAGCCCACCTGGGTGCCCTTCCAGAGCTGGCGGACGTCGTTGTAGATCCGGGCCACGGGGATCGAGTGCTCGACGCCGGTATGGCCGTCGACCACCATGGTCATGTTGTGCTCGAAGAGCGAGCCGCCCTCGGGCACCACCATCATGCCCAGCTCGCGGGCGGCGGTGAGGACCTGCTGGCGCTGGTCGCGGCGCGGCTGGTTGTAGCTCTTCACGCTGAAGGCGCCCACGGCCTTCATGCGCCGCAGATGCGAGCGCGCGTCCTCCAGGTTGTCGATGGTGGCCGTGAAGGGGGCGTTGGCGCCGTAGAGGATGGTGCCGGTCGAGAAGATCCGGGGTGCCGTGATCATGCCGGCGCGCTGGAGCTCCGAGGCGGCGAAGGTCGTGTCCGTGTCGTTCGACGGGTCGTGGAGGGTGGTCACGCCGTAGGCCAGGCTGGCGTAGGTCACCCAGTTGTGCTGGGGCACGATGCCGTCCGTGCCGAACGGACCATGCCAGTGGACGTCGACCAGGCCGGGCATGACCGTCTTGCCCTTGGCGTCCACCACGTAGGCGCCCTTGGGCACCGTGACGCTGGCCCGCGGGCCCACGGCCTTGATGCGGTTGCCCTCGATCAGCACCGTGCCGTCCTCGAGGACCTCGTCCCCCTTCATCGTGATGATCCGGCCGCCGACCACGGCAATTGTCCCCTTCGGGACGTCGCTCTCGGTCTGGAAGCCGATATTCATCCCCGAGGCCGGCGGGTCGGGCAGGGTCTCGGGCGCGCCCTCCACGAAGGCGAAGGCGTTCTTGAGGTCCAGCGTGTAGAGCTCGGGACCGAGCGACCAGTGGAGCTGCTTCGAGTCGCCGGACCAGTGCAGGTACTCGCCAGCGTCCCGCGTGACCCGGCGCAGCGGCAGGGCCGAGCCCTTGGGTCCCACGTCCACGGCCTTGCCGGTCTGCGCGAGGGGCGTCACGTAGGCCTGGAAGCGCTCCGTGAAGGCCACCCAGCGACCATCAGGCGAGATCGAGAACTGGGTCGCGTTGTCGCTCGTCAGGTGCTCCCGCTCCTCCTGGCCTTCGAGGCCGACCGAGACGAGCTTGCGCTTGCCCTCGCCGGCCCGCCGGAGCAGGTAGACGCGGGTGTTCTCCGTGCCGAAGCCGGGCTGCTCGCCGTCCTCCGTGATGAGGTCGGGATCGCCCCCAGCCGCCGGCACCCGGTAGACGCCGGGATTGAGCGACCAGGAGGCCGTGCGCATGAATCCGCCTTCGATCTTGCGGTAGACGATCTCCTTGCCGTTGGGCGTGAACACGGGCTCCACGTAGTGGCCGGGCGTCGAGATCACCGCCCGGCCCTCGCCGCCGTCCGCCGAGACCACCCGCACGCTGCCCAGCTTGTCGTCGTCCCAGGTGGTGTAGACGATCTGCCGGCCGTCGCGCGAGAAGGAGGGGTAGTACTCCCAGGCGTCGTCCTGCTTGGTCAGGCGGCGGGGCTTGCCGTCCGGCAGGTTGCGCACCCAGAGATGGCCCAGGGCCTGGTAGACCACCCGGTCGCCCTTGGGCGAAACGGTGACCCAGCGCAGCATCCGGGTGTTGAACGTCTTCGGCGCCACGTCCACGGGGAAGCGCAGGGCCTGGGTGACCTTGCGCGTGGTGCGCACGTGGAAGGGAATGTCGGAGACCTTCTTGCTGGCCGTGTCGATGCGGTGGATCTTGCCGCCGGCCCAGAAGACGATGGACTTGGAGTCCGGCGTCCAGGCCATGCCGGGATAGACGCCGTGGATCGACCAGGTCTCCTGCATGTCACGGTCGAGGCCGTCGTAGATCGGCCAGGTCTCGCCGGAGCGCAGGTCCATCAGGTGGATCACGCTCTTGTTGCGTACGCGGCGGATGAAGGCGAGCGTCTTGCCGTCTGGAGACGGAGTCGGCCGGATCGAGCCGCCCGCGCCGGTCACGTAGCGCTGCACCGTGCCTGTCCGCCGGTCGAGGCGCTGGATGACGAAGATCTCGGTGTTGGAGTCCTTGTTGTACTCGAAGACCGGTCCCGGGGTGACGTCCTGGCTGAAGTAGACGTAGCGGCCGTCGGGCGAGAAGGCGGGCTCGCCGGCGTCCTTCTGATCGTTAGGCTTCTTGGTGAGCTGGAGGCCGTCGCCGCCGCTGCGATGATAGAGCCACATCTCGCCGGCTCCGAGGGAGCGCTGGGCCGTGAAGTGCTTGCGCGCCACGATGTACTCGCCGTCGGGCGACCAGCTCGGCTGGTTGAGCAGGCGGAAGCTCTCCTTGGAGACGGCGCGGGGGTTCGAGCCGTCGCGGTTCATGATCCAGACGTTGTCGCCGCCGCCCTGGCCCTGGGACGTGTCTTGTCGGGCGTGCTGTTTGGTGTGGGCGCGTACGATCCCATGACCTTCCTCTTCACAGCCGTCGCCCTCTTCGCGGCCGCGGCCTTCGCGTGCTGGCTGCCAGCTCGGCGGGTGACGCGGATCAGTCCGTGCTTGACGTTACGGGACGGGTAGGGGAAGCTCAGTCAAGGACACCAGGGACGGCAAGGACCTCAAGGATGGGCAACGCGAATTCACTGTTCCTCCTTTGGGTCCTTGGTGTCGTTGGTTCCACCGCCGCTTTCCTCACAGTTGGCGCCTCTCCTCCTTGACACCCCTCCCCCCTCCTCGTAGTCTGCCTCGCGGCTCGCCCGAGCCGCTTCTATCCACTTCGACGGGGAAAATCTCATGAAATCGATCCGTCCCATCCTCTTCAGCCTGTTGCTGGCCGCCCTGCCCGTGGCGGCGATCGTGGCGGCCCCTCAACCGCCGACCCCCACTCCCGCCCCGGAGCAGAAGCCGCCGGACGCGCCGCTCAAGGACAAGCAGAAGCGCGAGCAGGAGCCGGAGGAGAACACCTCCGAGGTCCAGAAGGAGCTGGCGGAGGGCGGCAAGGGCGCTCCCAAAGAAGTCGCCGAGAAGAAGGAAGACAAGTGGGACGTCAACAACCCGCCTGGCCCCTCGTCGGAGGTCGCCCTCGACGTGAACGAGGGGACGTGGATGTACGTGGACGTGAGCCCCGACGGCAAGGAGGTCGCCTTCGACCTGCTGGGCGACGTCTACGTGATCCCGATCGGCGGCGGTGAGGCCAAGGCCCTCACTCATGACGTGGCCTGGCAGATGCAGCCGCGCTA
>CAXTNS010000721.1:934-3488 GCA_964245465.1 uncultured Thermoanaerobaculia bacterium | reverse complement strand
ACCCTCACCCCCAGGCGAACTCCCCCCCATGGACCTCTTCCAAGGCCACCAGATGCTCAAAGAGGAGATCATCGCCCACTGCTGCAGGCGGGCGCACTTCAAGAAGGAGGAGGCGGAGGACTTCGGGAGCCACGTCAAGATCAAGCTCCTCGAGGACGACTGCGCCATCCTCCGGCAGTATCAGGGGAAGAGCAGCATCCGGACCTACCTGACCGTGGTCATCCGGAGGCTCCTCATGGACTACCAGGACCACCTCTGGGGGAAGTGGCGGCCTTCGGCGGAGGCGGAGCGGCTGGGGCCGGTGGCGATCCGGCTGGAGCGGCTGGTGTTCCGGGAGGGGTATTTGCTCGAAGAGGCTATACAGATCCTGCGCGTCAACGAAAAGATCCTGATGTCCGAGGCGGAGTTCCGGGACCTCGCGGCCAAGCTGCCGCCCAAGCCGGTCCGACGTCATGTGGGGGAGGAGCCGCTGGAATCCGAGCCTTCCAAGGAGCCGCTGCCGGACGAGCGTGTCAAGGAGGATGAACTCGAAAGGGTGAAACGGCGGGTCTACATGACCCTCCAGGGGTGTCTCGCGGCACTGTCTAAGGAGGACAAGCTCCTCGTCCGGATGCGGATGGAGTATTCGGTGGCCCAGATCGCCAGGATCCGGGGGATCGAGCAGAAGCCTCTCTACCGTCGTCTGGACAAGATCTATAAAGGCCTTAGGACGTGCCTGGGGAAGCATGGAGTCCGGCGGCAGGATATTGAGGAGGTCTTTGGGTCTCTGAATCCCAAAATTTCGGACTTCTAGGAATAACGGGAGAAGGAAACGGGGTAATCTTCTATAGATGTCCGTCTAATAGGTGGCGGACATCAAGGCGGCAAGAGAATGCAGGAACTTAGACCCAAAGGAACGGAAGACCCCACAGTGGGCGATCGTCCGTCCGGAAACCTCCCCCCTTACACTGGAGGCTGCCCTTCCTCGGAAACGCTGGCGGCCTACATCGACGGGGTGCTCGACCCGATAGAGGCCGAGCGGGTCAGCGTCCATCTGGCCGACTGCGAGGACTGCTATGCCGTCTACTCCGATTCCGTGCGGTTCCTGCTGGAGGCCGAGCCGGAAGAGGGAGAGGGTACCGTGGTGCCGTTCCCTCAGCGGCGCCCGCACCCGGCGGTCGACCGCCGGTTGTACCGGATCGCCGCCCTTCTGCTGGTCGGGATTGGAGCGGGGACGTACTTCCATCTTCTCTGGGAACCTCCGGCATTGAAGACCGCCGAGGTGGCCGAGCCCATCCCAAACCGGCAGGAGGTCTTCAGCGATACCAGCGGGCTGTGGACCGGTCCGGTGTACCGGGGTGACGGGGGTGAGGCGGAGGTCAATCTGGACGAGGCTGCCTTCCGGACGGGGGTCCAACTCGTGAACCTCCAGGTGAGTCTCCAGGCGGGGAAGGTTGACGAGGCCCAGAATGCCATCGCGGCGATCCTCGGGCTCCTCAAGGCCGGAGTCCTGACCCAGGATCTGGAGAAGAAGTACGAGGGCCTGACCGGCTCTCTGGATAGCAGGCCGCCGAGCTCCTCCCTGCCCGAGGCGTCCAAGTTGGCCGAGGAGACCCGGGAGGTCTTCGAGACCGGCTCCCTTGACTTCGGTCAGTGGGTGGAGGCGGCGCGCCTCGCGGCGGCGGCGGGTGATCCCCGTTTCTTCCAGCAGGGCGACACCCGGAGCTTCCTCCGGCGCCTCCTCTGGCGGGAGAAGTTGGGGTTGGGCGAGGTCAAGCTCGACGAGACAACCCGCCAAAGCCTGCAGGAGATCTCCAAGATTATCCCCAAAGACGATCTCCAGCCCTCCGATTACTCAAAGCTGACAGATGCGCTCGGCCAGATTCTCGAAGTGCATTATCCCGAGACCTGAAAGTCCCTGAAACATTGTTTTTTCGGTTCAAACAATGTCTGGCCGGCTCAAACAATGTCCTACGGCTTCAAACATTGTTTTTTCCCGAGAAACATTGTTTGAGGCGCTCAAACATTGTTTGACGGGCTCAAACAATGAAAAAAGCCGCCGGAGGCTGAATCAGCGGTTTTTTTCCTCTTCCAGCGCGTAAAGACGCTCAAGAGACTCTACTTCGCGTAGAACTTCCTCTCTTCGCGCTTTCAGCTCGGCGGCCAGGCGCCGACGGGTTCTCAGGAGGAGATAAGCGCGGGCTTCCCGCCAAAACACGGTCCGCTGGTCATTGAAGAGAAGAGCGCTGTAAGCGGCGAGCGGGGCGGCGAGAGTCAGAGCGGTTCCTAGCCAGCAGCTTCCGAGGTAACGGGAAACGAGCCAGCCTTCGAGGGTCCAGGTCAGGGGGAAGAGGATCAGGGCTCCGAAGACTTTCAGGGTGGCGACCTGGTCGGGGTCGCGGGTGGCCCGCTTCACGATCTCCCCTACCAGCCGGTAGACGGGCCAGGTGAGGACGGTCCCCACGATGGCGACGGGGAGATGGACCAAGAGGCGCAGGAGGGTCCGGAGGACGAAGCGGAGCACGGGGGAGGGCGGATAGGCGGCCCCCACCTGGTCGTCTCTCAGGCCGCAGGC
>CAXTNS010000721.1:0-924 GCA_964245465.1 uncultured Thermoanaerobaculia bacterium | reverse complement strand
GTAGTCCCGCACGGCTCGGGCCACGGCAGCCACTTTTTCGGGGTGGCGCGACCGGAGGTCCTGGTAGCCCTCCAGGAAGGCGCGCTGGAAGGTGACGCTCTCGGAGAGCCTTCCCCTTCCCGGCAGCTCGGGGGCGCGGCGGCGGTAGAGATCCGCGGCTCGCGCCAGGAGACGGGCGTCTTCCCAGGTCTCGTAGTTGAGGGTGACGTCTTTCAGGGCCTCGTCGATGCGGGCCGTGAGGGAGCGGACGGCGTCAGGACCTCCCAGTCCAGGTTCCGGAGAGGGATCGATGGGATCTCCCACCTGGACCAGGGCCCGGGAGCGGAAGGCCTGCTTGGCGTCGAAGAGGAGGCCGATGGGCACGATCCGCGTCCCCAGGCCCGGCGCCTTCTGCTCGGCTTCGAGCACGATGCGGGCGGCGCCCGTCTTCAAGGGCTGGAGGGAGGGCTCGCTGTGGCTCTTGCCTTCGGGGAAGAGGGCGATGGCTCCCCGCTGGGCCAGGATCTCGTGGGCGCGGGCAAAGGTCTCGGCGTTCTTGGAGGGGTCGGAACCCTCGTCCTGCCGGCGGTAGACGGGGATGGCCTGGGCGAGCTCCAGGAAGGGACGGACGGGCGCGATCTTCCAGAGGCTGTGCTTGGCCAGGAACCGCGGCACGACGGGAAGCGGCCCCAGGAGCAGCAGAGGATCGATCAGCCCGTTGACATGGTTGGCGACGAGGACGAGCGGCCGGTCCCGGGGGATGCGCTCGGCCCCCACGACCTCGACTTCGCGGAAGAAGATCTTGAGGATGAAGCGGACGAGGGCGCGGAGGAAGCGGTCGGCGGGTGTCAACGCCGCGCCCCCGCCCGGGCATAAATGCCCGGGCTAGGAAAAAACAGCCGGGTGAACCCGACTGATGGAGTCCCCTTCAGGGGGCTCTTTTGC
>CAXTNS010000720.1:2484-3512 GCA_964245465.1 uncultured Thermoanaerobaculia bacterium | reverse complement strand
CCAGGAGAACCTGCCCGACCTCTCCGGTCTGGTGGGACCGCTGGACGCCCTGCTGAACGAGGCCCGCGAGCTTGAAGCCGACAAGGCGGAGGCCCGGTCTCTGCTCAGCCAAGCGGCCAAGCGCACCCGCTCCTTGATTCCCGAGGGCCGGGCCGCGGCCGCCCGTCTGCGGGACGCGCTGAAGGTCCACTTCGGAGGCCATAACGAGGCACTGGTCCAGTTCGGGGTCGCGCCCCTGCGGACCCGCCGCGTCCCCAAGCCGGCCGATCCGGAGCCCACGAACCCGCCAGTCCCGGTTCCCACGCCGGAGTAAGCCGATAGCAGCACCCCAAGGGAGGGCGTGCGTCTGTGCGCGCCCTCCCCGCTGATCTTTGACAACTGAATCCATCCTTCCAGACCCGGGGGGCGGGCCGTGGCCGGGGTCCGCCCCTCCTTCCCGGGTCCCGGGTTCCGGGTTTGGGGGAGATTGCGCCCAAAGGAAGAATCCCGTGGTAGAGTCTCGTTCGGAATTCATTGGACGACGTGATCTCAGTTGCCTGCTCTTCTTTTTCCCGGTTGGGTGCAGGATCCAGGCCCTCATTTGTAGGCTGTCCTTCAATGGCTTATAGTGGAGCTGTCTGGTTCATCGAGACGCCCGTCTTTTCAGACCAACTCCAGGGGCTTCTCTCGGATGATGAGTACCGTTCTCTCCAGATTGCTCTCGCCCTCCGGCCGGAGCAGGGAACTCTGATTCGGGGGAGTGGAGGACTCCGTAAGCTTCGGTGGGCGTTTCGGGACAAAGGGAAGAGTGGTGGACTCCGGGTAATCTACCATTGGGATCCTGAGGACGGTGTCATCTACCTGCTGTTTCTCTATCCCAAGAACCAACAGGAGAGCCTCACTCCTGATCAGCTCAAGCAGTTGAAGCGGATCGTAGAGGAGGATTTGAAGTGAAGGATTCTGATTTCGACCTGCTTGTCACCAGTGTCCGACAAGCTGGCCGCATCAAGCGCGGTGGACAGGCCCACCGACAGCGACACGCCGCCGGT
>CAXTNS010000720.1:1085-2474 GCA_964245465.1 uncultured Thermoanaerobaculia bacterium | reverse complement strand
GCACGCAAATTCGAGGTCCGTGCGGAAGACGTGAAGGCGATTCGAGCCAAGCTCAACAAGTCACAGTCTGAGTTCGCCCTCATGATCGGCGTGAGCGTTTCAACGCTTCAGAATTGGGAACAGGGCCGGCGGCAACCGGAAGGGCCTGCCAGGGCCTTGCTCAAGGTGGCGTCGGAGAATCCTGCGGCGGTCGCTGCCGCTCTGGACCCCGGCCGACACACCTGACCGTTTCCGCAGTGCCGTTCAACCCGTTGGAAGGGGCTCCCGATGGTACGGTTCGACGTGCGGAAGGTCACAATCCTGCTTTGCCTCCTGGCCATTCCCGCGGCCGGGGCACAGGCTGCGGCAGGCCCTCGGGCCCAGCCCAAGGTCGTCGGTTACTTCGCGGCCTGGGGCGTGTACGACAAGGCCTACACGGTCAAGAACATCGTGTCGAGCGGCTCGGCCCCTCTCCTGACCCACATCAATTACGCCTTCGGCAATGTGGCTCCGGATGTCCCAGGCTCTCAGGTCGTCTGCCAGATCGGCGATCCGTGGGCGGATTATCAGAAGACCTGGACGGCTGCTGAAAGCGTGAACGGTGTTGCGGTGTCTTCGGGTGCGCTCCGGGGGAACTTCCAGCAACTCAGGGCCTTGAAGGCCCGGTATCCCAATCTCAAAGTGCTCATTTCGCTGGGAGGCTGGTCCTGGTCTCAACACTTTTCGGACATGGCTCTGACGCCCGCGTCTCGAACGGCCTTCGTCGCGTCGTGCATCGACCTGTTCATCCAGGGGAACCTGCCGCGAGATGGTGACGTTGGCGGTTCCGGCGTGGCGGCAGGGTTGTTCGACGGCTTCGATATCGACTGGGAGTTCCCGGGAGTCTGTGGAGACACCTGCAACTTCCGGCCCGCGGACCGTGAGAATTTCACCGCTCTGTTACAGGAGCTCCGGCGGCAACTGACCGCCCTCGGCAACCAGAACCACAAGACGTACCTGCTGACGATCGCGGCCTCGCCGACCCCGGCGACATCGACCAAGCTCGACCTCGCCAGGATTCATCCATCCCTGGATTTCATCAACGTCATGGCCTACGACATCCATGGCACCTGGGATCAAACGACCAATTTCAACGCTCCGCTCTATCCCTCGCCCAACGATCCGGCCAGAGTCCAGAATCTGTCGATCAGCGAGGCGATCCAGAATTATCTGAGGGGTGGAGTCCCCGCGGCCAAACTGGTGATGGGCACGCCCTTCTATGGACGGGGTTGGGCCGGAGTGCCTCGCGCGAAGAATGGCCTGTATCAGACGAGCACGGGCCCGGCAGACGGTCAGTACGAGCTTGGCCTCGAAGATTTCGGGGTGCTCAAGGCGAAGCTCCTCGCGGGCGGCTTCGTGAGGTTCTATGAC
>CAXTNS010000720.1:0-1075 GCA_964245465.1 uncultured Thermoanaerobaculia bacterium | reverse complement strand
ACCCCGTCGTACAGAACGCGTGGATCTATGATACCGCGTCCCGTGAATTCTGGTCGTTTGACAACGCCCAGACGCAGGCCGCGAAAGCAGCCTACGTCAAGTCGAAGCGGCTCGGCGGAATGATGATCTGGGATCTGAGCGGCGATACCGCCAACGGCGAGCTGATCAAGACGATCGCGAACGTCCTGAAGTAAACAGCCCTTCAGTGCCGCCCCCCGCTGCACCTTCCGCCGGCTTGCCGGATTCCGGGTACATTGCGCCCAAAGGAAGAATCTCATGGTAGAGTCCCGCTCCGAAATTCATGGGACAACACGATCTCAGCTACCGGCTCTTCTTCTCTGACCGGCGCATGGTCCAGGATCTCCTGCGGGAGATCGTGGGCGAGCGCTGGGTGGAGCGGATCGATTTCGAGTCCGGCGAATTGGTCAACACGACCTTTATCTCTCCTCGGCACGAGAAACGCGAGAGTGACCTCGTCTGGAGGTTTCACCGCAAGGATGGAGGCGAGCCGGTCTTCGTCTACATCCTGATGGAGTTCCAGTCACGGCCGGACCCATCCATGCCGGCGCGCCTCATGAGCTACGTCGGCCTGCTGTACGAGCGTCTGATGTCCAGCCGGTCCAGGAAGTCTTGGAAGAAACTGCCCTTGGTGATCCCTGTGGTCGTCTACAATGGGGCAGAGCCGTGGGAGGTGGCCACGGACTTGGGTTCCTTGATCGGTGAGTTGGATCCGTCGGCGGAGATCTACCGGCCGCAGTTGCGGTATTTGCTGGTGGACGAGTCGAAGTACCCGCCTGAGGAGCTGGCGGCGCTGGACAATCCGGTGGCGGAGCTGTTCCGGATTGAGAGGAGCCGCAACGGGTGGGAGATCCGTTTGAGCGTCCACCGGTTGCGGGAGAGGATCCCACCGGATGAGGCCACCTTGCGGCAGGCGTTCGAGACTTGGTTGGTGAAGGTGGTCCTGCCCCGCTTGTCAGGGGAAGAGACGTTCAAGACGCTCACCCTCGAGGAGATTGAAACCGTGCTGCTTGAAAACATCGACCGTTGGAACCGTGAGCTTCGGGAAGAAGGCCGC
>CAXTNS010000719.1:0-3543 GCA_964245465.1 uncultured Thermoanaerobaculia bacterium | reverse complement strand
GACTTGATGGCACAGCCGGAAGAACTCAAGGAAGTGGGCCGGCAGGGATGCCGGCGCTCCCAGGGGAAGGCTCCCGCCCATCTACGGACTGCCTCTCCTTTCCAATCCCCCCCGCTTGCGTCACAATCCCGCACCATGAAGACGACCAACGAGACTCTCCAGTATACGGAGACCGAGATCCGCAGCTTCCTGCCCACGGGGTGGGACCTGATCGGCAGCCAGCAGGGCGGCTGGGATGCCAAGAAGAAGGTCTGGCGCGCCACCGTGCTGGACAACGTGGACTTCGACTGGCCCGTCGAGGTCGAGGCCGGCGAGGCGAGCAAGCTGGGCCGACTGGAGGCCCTGCGCGTGGCGATGGACCGGGTGTACCGCGAACGGCTGGGCTAGAGATTCGCTGGGCAGCTATAAATGCAAATTCTTCTATAATGAGCCCGCCGGGGACGGAGCCTCCGCCCCGAGCGGTCCAGAAGGAGGAATCTCCATGTCGAAACTCACCCAGTCTCTCACACGCCGGGCGGCGCTCCTGTCGTTCGCTCTGCTCCTCGCAAGCTTCGCCTTCGTCTCCAGGCCGGCTCAAGCCGTCACGGCTTGCAAGGGGAGCCCAGGGATCACGACCTACTACAGCGACGCCACTTACAGAACCGTCGTCGGCAACTACTTCTCCGGCTGTCAGGGGGGCTGCAACGGCTCGGGCCAGATCACGAAGTGGTACCGGTTCGACCACTACATCTGCACCGACTAGCTCCGTCCTGTCCGCCCGGGATCGATCCCGGGCGGACTTGGAACCCATCGCAGGAAGAGCTTACTGGGCGCTCCAGGGGGGCGCGATGCCGTTCGTGCGGGCGTAGGCGATGGCCTGCCCGAGGTGCTCGTGGCCGTGGGAGGCGAGCGTCATCACCGTGTCGCGCACCGTGGCGTCCCGGCCGAACATCTTGATCTTCCTGCCCAGGTCCTCCTGGGACAGGGCCTGGACCTGCTGCTTGAGATAGTCGAAGGACTTCTTCAGGGTGTCGATCGTCTTCGCCTTGTCGCCTCCCTGCTTCTCGAAGGCGCGGGGATCGATCCCGTCCGGAACCTTGGAGCCCCAGAAGGTGGGCAGGAAGTAGTTGCCACCAGCGACGTGAGCGTAGACCTCGCCCACCGAGCGGATGCCCTCGGCCGGACGCCACGCGAACTTCTCGGCCGGCGTGGCCTCGGCCAGAGCGACGAGCTTCTCCCGGGCTTGGTCGATCTGCGACAGAAGGGACGCCAGCTCCCCGCTGGCTGCCGCTGCCATCTCTTCCTTCTTCGTCATGTCCTTCTTCTCGGCCTGCACCTCCGCGACCTGGGGCTTGGCGGTCTGGGCATAGACCGGCAGGGCGGCAAGAGCGAGCGCGAGGATGGCGGTCGAACCGTAGAATCTCTTCATATAGGAAACCTCCTTCAGAGATAGGGCGTTCAAAGGACGGCGGGATTCTACCCCGGGAGCGGACCCGGAATAGAATTCTCTCCGGCTCTTCGGAGGTGGCCTTCTTGAGGATGACCCTTGCCCTGCTGGGAAGCGTCGGGTTGCTGTCGCTGCTGATCGTCGCCGTCGCCGCCCTGGGACGGCGCTTCTTCTGGGTGCGCCAGCTCGCTTTCCCTCTGTACGTGGCGGCGGCCGTGGCCGCGCTGGAGGCCTTCCCCCTGATCGAGCCCGGCTACCGGCCGGCGGCGCTCCGGGGCGTCCTGGAGTGGGCCTGGCTCTTCCTGGGTCTCATCACGGTCTTCCGGCTGCTCGGTCTCTATCTCTTCGATATCCACCTGACGGCCCAGAAGGGGCTGAAGCTGCCGCCTCTGCTGCCCGCGGCCGCCATGACCCTGGTCTACCTGGTGACGGCGTTCGTGACGCTGCGATTCGCCTTCCCGAAGCTCGACGTGGCGCCGCTCATCGCGACCTCGGCGGTCACCTCCCTGGTGCTCGGCCTGGCGCTGCAGCCGATCCTGGGCAACTTCTTCGCCGGCCTGGTCATCAGCATCGAGAAGCCGTTCCGCATCAACGACTGGATCAAGGTGGGCGACCAGGAGGGGCGGGTGGTCGCCATCACCTGGCGCACCACGCACCTGCGGACGCGGGACAACGACAACCTCGTCATCCCCAACGGCAAGCTGGCCGACGAGCGGGTGGTCAATTACTACTTCCCGCACCCGGTCCACCTGGAGCGGGTCAAGGTTTCGGCCCATTATGACGAGCCGCCGTACCGCATACGGCAGGTCCTGCTCGACTGTGCCGCCGGCGTTCCCGGCGCTCTCGACAAGCCGGCGCCCGAGGTCTACGTGCTCTCCTTCGACGCCAGCGCCATCCTGTATGAGCTGCGCGTCTGGATCGAGGACGTGGCCCAGGGGCCGCGCATCGCGAGCGAGCTGCGGGCGCGCGTCTGGGAGGAGTTCCACAAGGAGTCGATCGTCATCCCCTACCCCATCCAGACGGTGGAGATCTCCCGCCGGAAACCCCTGCGGCTGGACTCAGGGGCCGAAAACGGGGACCGGCCCCGGCCGGCGCGCCTCTACGTGGCCGAAGGCCCCGAGCGCGGCCAGTCGATCGAGCTGCACGGCGGCGCGCCCGCGACCGTGGGCCGCTCTCGTTCCTGCTCGCTGCCGCTGACCGATCCCAACGCCAGCAAGGAGCACCTGCGGCTCGCCTGGGAGGACAGCGCCTGGGTGGTGACGGATCTCGGCAGCAGCCACGGCACGCGCGTCAACGGCAGGCCCGCCGAGCGGACGGTGCTCCAGCCGTTCGATCGCATCGGAGTCGGCGACACGGTTATGATCTTCGAGAGTTGACCTCCAATTGATCTCCAAAAGGGCCATGTCTTCCGACCATCCTGAAATCATCGGTCCCTACGGCATCCGCGAGCACCTCGGCAGAGCCGGGGGGTCCGCGGTCTACAAGGCGTCGGACCCACAGGGCCGGCTGGTCGCCGTCAAGCTGTTCCCCGACCGCCTGAGCGGAGATCCGGCCACCGTCGAGCGCTTCCACCGCGAGCTCAAGGCGGCCGCCCCGGTCACCCGCCATCCCCATCTCGTGCAGATCCTGGAGACCGGGCAGGAGAGGGACCGTCTCTACCTCGCCATGGAGCTGGTCGAGGGTACCTCGCTCGACCGGCTGCTGAAGCAGCGGCGGCTGTCGCTCGCCGAGGCGTTCACGGTGATGCGGGGGATCTGCCTCGGGCTCGCCCACGGCCATCAGCACGGTTTCGTACACCGGAGCCTGACGCCGAGAAACGTCCTGGTCTCGCCCGATTTCGACGTGGTCAAGGTCTCGGACCTGGGCGCGACGGGGTTCGAGACGGCGATGCCGAGCCTGACCGCCACCCTGAGCACGGGCGAGATCCACCTGGGGGCCCTCTACTACCTGGCGCCGGAGACGCTGGAAGGCCAGAAGGGCGACGCCCGGGCCGACCTCACGGCCAGCCTCGACAACATGCTGCGCGTGTTCACCGCACCCGAGGGAGCGGCGATCGCCGCCGTGCTCGCCGAGGGCCGGCTCAACCCCGAGCTCGCCGCGGCGTGGGAGGCGAAGAT
>CAXTNS010000718.1:0-3548 GCA_964245465.1 uncultured Thermoanaerobaculia bacterium | reverse complement strand
ACTCCGACGTCCATGCCCGGGCTTGCGCCGTGGCGCCGCCGGCGGCCGAGCCGGTGACGGTGCGCCCCGCGGGTCCGGCTCCGGCGGGCTTCCCGCTCCCCCCGCCGAAGGCGGCACGGCCGGCGAGCGGGATCACCCTGGACCCGAGGAAGGTCCAGGCCAAGCTCGCGGAAACGGAGGCCATCGCCGGGGTCCTCGAAGGGATCTTCAGCGAGGAGGAGGAGACGCCGGCCCGCGCGGCCGTTTCGCCGCCAACCAGTCCGGTGGCGGGTCCGCCGCCCCTCGCGGGCCTCGACCATCCCCATTCGGCTCTTCTGAGGCGCTTGGCGGAGAAGACCGTCTGGGAGCGGATGGAGCTGGAGAGGCTGACCGGGGAGCTTGGGCTGTTGCCTGACGGGGCGCTGGAAATCATCAACGAATCGGCTTTCGAGCGTTGCGGAGCTCCTCTAGACGAGCGGCATGAGACGCTCGACATCGATGCTCAGGTGCTCGAGGAGATGTTAGCATGACCGAGAAGCAGATCCGCCCGCGCGACCGCGACGCGATCCTCCAATCCCTGCGCGCCGGCGTGGTGCCGCGCCGGGGACACCAGTACATCCAGGTCGGCCGGGCCGAGGAGGTCCAGGCATTGCTGCGGGATCTGGACCGCATCGCGGACGGCGGATCGGCTCTCCGGTTCGTCATCGGCGAGTTCGGGTCCGGCAAGACGTTCTTCCTGTTCCTCGTCCGCTCCATTGCGCTGGAGAAAGGGCTGGTGGCCTCCCAGGCCGACCTCAATCCGGACCGCCGGCTGCATGCCACGGGCGGCCAGGCCCGGTCGCTCTATGCCGAGCTGATGGCCAACCTCGCCACGCGCACGAAGCCGGACGCGCGCGCGGTGGAGCTCTTCCTCCACTCGGCCCTGCAGCTGGCCGGAGAGAGCGGCGCCGCGGTGGAAGGCGTCCTCCAGGACCGGCTGGGGAGCCTCTCGGAGATGACGGGCGGGTATGACTTCGCCGAGGTGGTCGCCGCCTACTGGCGCGGGCACGACCAGGGGAACGATCAGCTCAAGTCGGACGCCGTCCGCTGGCTGCGGGGAGAGTTCTCCACCAAGACGGACGCCCGCAAGGCCCTGGGCGTGCGGACCATCGTCGACGACGACAACCTGTACGACCAGCTCAAGCTGTTCTCCCGGTTCGTGCGGCTCGCGGGCTACGGCGGCCTGCTCCTCTGCCTCGACGAGCTGGTCAACCTCTACAAGCTGGCGAACAGCCAGGCCCGCGGCAGCAACTACGAGCAGATCCTGCGCATCCTGAACGACAGCCTGCAGGGAGTGAGCGTGGGGCTCGGGTTCCTGCTGGGCGGCACCCCCGAGCTTCTGATGGACACCCGCCGCGGGCTCTACAGCTATGAGGCGCTGCGCTCCCGGCTCGCTCAGAACCGGTTCGCGGTCGAGGGGCGGAAGGACTTCACGGGGCCGGTGCTCCACCTGGCCAACCTGAGCCCGGAGGAGCTGTACGTGCTGCTGCGCAACCTCCGGCACGTCCAAGCCGGAGGCGAGCCCGCGAAGTACCTGCTCCCCGATGAAGCGCTCGTGGCGTTCATGGAGCACTGCTCGAAGCGGGTGGGGGAGGCCTACTTCCGGACGCCGCGCAGCACCATTCGAGCCTTCCTGGAGCTGCTCGCCGTGCTGGAGCAGAACCCCGGAGCCTCCTGGACCGACCTGCTGGGCGCGGTGGACGTCGCGCCGGACGTGAACCCCGACCTCGAGCCGGTCGGGGAGGAGGCAACGGTGAGCCCGGCCGAGGTCCGGCGCGAGGAAGGCGGAGCAGAGGACGGAGAGGACGACGAGCTGGCGTCGTTCACCCTGTAACTATGGCTGATATGGCGGAGACCTCCTCCGCGTTCGACCTCCTGCACCCGAAGATCCAGAGATGGCTCTGGCGGCAGGGGTGGGAGGCTCTCCGGGACATCCAGGAGACGGCGGTGGCGCCGATCCTCGCCGGAGACTCCGACGTGGTGGTCTCCGCCTCCACGGCCGCCGGGAAGACCGAGGCGGCCTTCCTGCCCATCCTCACGGCCTTGGCGGAGGACCCGGGCGGCAGCGTGCGCGCTCTCTACGTCAGCCCTCTCAAGGCTCTGATCAACGATCAGTTCGACCGGCTGGAGCTCCTCTGCGAGGATCTCGACGTGCCGGTGGCCCGCTGGCATGGGGACGTGGCCGTCTCCCAGAAACGCAAGCTCCTCCAGCGTCCAGAAGGCGTGCTGATCATCACGCCCGAGTCTCTGGAAGCCCTTTTCGTGCTCCAGGGGCCGAAGGTGCGGTCCCTCTTCGAGAGGCTTGCCTATGTGGTGGTCGACGAGCTGCACGCCTTCCTCGGCACCGAGCGCGGCCGGCAGCTCCAGTCGCTCCTTCATCGCGTCGAGCTGGCGGTCCGGCGCAGGGTACCCAGGATTGCGCTGTCCGCGACCCTGGGCGACCTGTCCCTCGCCTGTGAGTTTCTGCGTCCAGGAGGCGGTGATGCCGTCCGGCGCATCGTCTCGGCGGCGAGCGGCCAGGAGCTGAAGATTCAGGTCCGTGGCTATCTCGAGACGCCGCCACGCCTCTCGGCCGCCCAGGTCAAAGCCCTGGAGGCTGCCGGTCAGGAGGCGTCCATCGAGGACCTCGTGACCGGGGACGCCCTGGAGATCAGCCGGCATCTCTTCGCCAGGCTGCGGGGCGGGCACCATCTGATCTTCGCCAACTCTCGGAAGGACGTAGAGCTGTTCGCGGACCTGCTGCGCCGTCATTGTGATGTCCAAGGCATTTCCAACGAGTTCTGGCCCCACCATGGCAGCCTCTCCCGCGAGCTGCGGGAGGAGGCCGAAGCGTCGATCAAGGACCGTACGCGGCCGGCGAGCGCGGTGTGCACGACGACGCTGGAGCTGGGGATCGACGTGGGTGCCATCGAGAGCATCGCCCAGATTGGGGCTCCCCCTTCCGTCGCCAGTCTCCGGCAGCGCCTGGGGCGGTCTGGCCGGCAGGGCGGAGCGGCGATCCTGCGCGCCTACGTCCAGGAGCAGGAGATCGACGAGCGCACGCCGCCGCACGGGATGCTGCGCGCGAAGCTCGTGGAGACGATCGCGGCGATCCAGCTCCTGGTCTCCGGCTGGTGCGAGCCGCCCGAGCCCGCGGCCCTCCACCTCTCGACGCTCGTGCAACAGGTGCTTTCCCTGATCGCGCAGTCCGGAGGCGTGCGGGCCGACCAGGCCTGGCGGGCCCTGTGCCGGGACGGCCCCTTCCGCGCCGTCGACTCCGCCCGGTTCGCTGAGCTGTTGCGGAGCCTCGGGGCCTGCGAGCTGATCCGCCAGCTCCACACGGGCGAGCTCGTGCTGGACCTCGCGGGAGAAAAGATCGTCAATCACTACAGCTTCTACACGGCCTTCCAGACCGCGGAGGAGTACCGCCTGACCAGCGGCGGCCGCAACCTGGGGACGCTGCCGATCTCCTATCCCCTTTTCCCAGGGCTCTATCTGATCTTCGGCGGCCGCCGCTGGGTGGTGCTGGAGGTGGACGAAGGGCGGAAGAC
>CAXTNS010000717.1:0-3553 GCA_964245465.1 uncultured Thermoanaerobaculia bacterium | reverse complement strand
CCTGCGCAACGCCGCCCGCACGGCGCCCTACATGCACGACGGCAGCCTGCCAGACCTGGCGGCGGTGATCGACCACTACACGGCGGGGGGCGAGGCCAACCCGCTGCTCGACCCCAGGATCCGCGCGTTCGAGCTCAGCGCGGCCGAGAAGCGGGACCTGATCGCCTTCCTCGAATCGCTCGCCGGAGAGGTGACCTATCATGCACGCCCCTGAGACCCTCGTGAAGCTGCTGCCGGCCGTGCTGGCCGGCGGCCTGCTGTTGAGCAGCCTGGAAAGCCCGGCGAGCCCCGCTCTCGAGCGGCCTCCGCACGCCGTCGGCCGCGTCGAGCTGGTGGCCGGGGCCGCCAACCCCCGCGACGGCGGCAAGGCGATCGACGCGCTCGTCGTGGGCGTCGCCGGCATGGTGGTCGACCCGGAGGGCAACCTCTATTTCAGCGATTCCGGCAGCAACCGGGTGCGCAAGATCGACGTGCGGACGGGGACCATCGGCACCGTCGCCGGCAACGGCCTGCTGATCAGCGACGAGGTCTCAAACCTCGCCCGCGACCGGGCCCTGCGGGCTCCGGGACCGCTGGCGATCGACTCCGCCGGGCAGTTCCTCTTCGTGGGGGAAACGGTCGGCCGCCGCGTGCAGCGGATCGATCTGGCCACCGGCTCCATCCAGGAGCTGCCGGTGCCGGAAGGAGGGGGATTCGGCAAGATCACCGGGCTCGCCTGGACCCCGACCGTACTGGTGGTTGCCGACGCCGAACGGTGGCAGATCTGGAAGCTCGTCCGCAGCGTCTGGATCGGCGTCCTGCCGCAGGACGGCCTGCTGCGCGGAGGCCTCCGCGCCGTCGTCCGCGACGGCATGGGCCACCTCTACCTCAGCGAGTCGTCCGGCAACCGCGTCCTCAAGCTGGACACCAACAGCGGGCAGGTCACGGACTACGTGGGTACGGGCGCGGCCCTCCGCGGTCCGGACGGCCTGGCGTTCGACACCAAGGGAAACCTGCTGGTGGCCGACCTGGGCAACCGCCGGATCGTCCGGATCGACGCGGAGACCCAGGCGCCGACCACGATCCACCATTCGGAGAACCAGGGGCACGTGCTGGACTGGAGCCCCGGCTCGCTGGCCTGCGATCACGAAGGCAATCTCTGGGTGGGCGACGTCCAGCGCGACCGGGTGCTCCGGTTCGACGCGGGCGCCACGCAGCCGGCCGTGATCGCGGGCGGCGCGGACATCGGCGACGGCAAGCCGGCCGGCGAGGCCCAACTCGCCCAGCCGGGCAGCGTCGCGGCCGACCGCTACGGCAACGTCTACATCTCCGACACCCTGCATCACCGGGTCCGGGTCGTCGACGCCGCCACCGGGCTGATCCACACGGTGGTGGGCACCGGCACCCCCGGCTACAACGGCGACGGCATCGCCGGCACGACGGCCTGGCTCTCCTCTCCGGCGCAACTGCAGGTCGATCCCCGCGGGCGCGTCTACATCGCCGACTCGGAGAACCACCGGGTCCGCCTCTACGACCCCGCGAGCGGCAAGGTCATCACCGTGGCCGGCAACGGCCGGCCGGGGGAGACCGGCGACGGCGGCCCGGCCCGGGAGGCCTCGCTGCTCAAGCCGTCCGCCCTCTATCTGGACGGCACCGACTCCCTGGTGGTGGCGAGCGGCGAGACCTCGACGCTGCGGCGGGTCGTCCTGCTCGACGGCCGGATCTACCGGGTGCCGCTCGCCGACCCCACGGTGCCGGCCGACCGGGTGATCCATGGCGTCAGCCGCTGGCACGCCGGCCTGGTCCTGGTGATGCCCCAGCCCCTGCCCGGCTCGATCGACCTGCTGGAGCGCAACGGGCGGGTGACGCGGCTCTTCGGCTCGCCGGCGGTCGACTTGCCCTACCACGCCGCCGTCTCTCCGGCCGGCGAGCTCTTCATCTGCGACTCCGGCAGGAACCGTGTCCTGCGCTGGACCGGCAAGGAGATGGAGGTGGTGGCGAGGGACCTCGGCCGGCCGCGGGCGATCAGCTTCGACCGCCAGGGGAACCTGCTGATCGCGGACACCCTCCACAACCGGGTGCTGCGGGTCTACCTGCACGAGCCGCGCGGCGTGATGGCGGCGGCCGGCGCCGCTCCAGAGACGGCGGCATAGGAACGCCGAGGTGCTGCGCCGCGCCATCCGCTGGACGCTCGAGCACCCCCGGGCCACGGCCGGGGCCTTCCTGCTGCTCTCGGCCGTCTGGGTCCCTCTCCTGCCCACCCTCCGCCTTGAGACCGACGGCCGGAACCTCTTCGCGCCGCGCCATCCGGCCGTCCGGTTCCAGGAAGAGGTGGACGAGCGGTACGCGAGCTCGGACTTCCTGGTCGTCGGGCTCGAAGCCCTGCCCGGGCACGAGCTGTTCGCCCCCGCCCCCTTGAACGCGGTGCTGCGCCTGTCGCAGGAGCTGGCGGCCCTGCCGGGGGTCGAGGGGGAGGACATCCGCAGCCTCGCCACCGAGTTCTCGCCGGAATGGATCGACGGCGCTCTGCACCTGGCGCCGCCGATCCGGGAGACGGTGCGCGACGCCCGCCAAGCCCTGGAGGTCCGCCGGGCGGCCGAGCGGGAGCCCCTCTTCCGCGGCGTCCTGCTGGCGGCGGACGGCCGCGGCACGGCGATCCACGTCCCCCTGCGGCGGGAGGCGGACCGCCAGCGGCTCTTCCACCGGATCGAAGAGCTGCTGGCCGAGCGGCGCCGGAGCGACGCCGGTCTCGCGGGGTACCGCTTCCACCTGCTGGGCCCCTCGGCGGCGGAGTCCCTGCTCGGCGAGCACGTGCTCTCCGACCTCGCCCGGCTGCTCCCCCTGGCCCTGCTGGTGGTCGCCGCCACGCTCTGGGCGTGGTTCCGCCGCGGCTCCGTCGTGCTGGCCGGCCTGGGGGAGGGGAGCACGATCGTCCTCTGGACCCTGGGGCTGATGGCCGCCTTCGGCAGGCCGGTCTCGCTGGTGACCGTCGTGATGCCGGTCATCCTGGTCACCTACTGCGTGGCCGATACGATCCATCTCGCCCAGCACTTCCTCTCCCACTGCCGGGATTCCTCGCCGAAGGGGCGGGTGGAGGCGATGGACCGCACGCTCGACGAGGTCCTGAGCCCGGTGACGTTCACCGCCCTGACGACGGCGGCCGGCTTCCTGGCCTTCGCCGGGAGCCCGATCCCGCCGCTGCGGGACTTCGGGCTGTTCTCGGCCCTGGGCGTGCTGATCTCCCTGGCCGTCTCGGTCTTCGTGGTGCCGGCGTCGTTGCTCGCCTTTGGTTTCGGCGGCGGCGGCCGCGCCGTGGAGCCCAGGGAACCCGGCGGTCACCCGGGGTACTTCGCGCCCCGGCTCGCGGCGCTGAGCGAGGCGGCGGTCCGGGCGCCGTGGCGGGTCATCGCGACCGTGCTGCTGTTGACCGTGCTGATCGGCGCGGGGGCCTTCCGCCTGGAGATCCAGGACAGTTGGATCCAGAACTTCAGCCCGCGGAGCTCCCTGGTCCGCTCGGACGCCTGGTTCAACCGCGGCTTCTACGGCAGCAACCTGGTCAACGTCGTCCTGACCC
>CAXTNS010000716.1:1048-3558 GCA_964245465.1 uncultured Thermoanaerobaculia bacterium | reverse complement strand
CACGAGTACCCGCAGTGGGACGACCCGGTGGGCGGCGCCACCGCGGACCGGGTGAACTACTGGGGCTATATGACCACCCAGTTCTTCGCCCCCAACCGCGAATACCTCTGCACGGACACCTCCTCCTGCACCTTCGTGGCGGGCGAGCAGGTCAACGAATTCAAGGAGATGGTGAAGGCCTTCCACGCCCAGGGCATGGAGGTCTGGCTCGACGTGGTGTTCAACCACACCTGGGAAGGCGGCGCCTGCGCGGGCAACCCCGTGCGCTACATCAACCTGCGGGGTCTCGACAACGCCACCTACTACACCCTCGCCGACGACAAGACCTGCTACTGGGATTCGACCGGCACCGGCAACAACCTGAACGCCAGCCGCCCGGCCGTGCGCCGGCTGATCACCGACAGCCTCGCCTACTGGGTGGACAAGATGCACGTGGACGGCTTCCGCTTCGACCTCGCCTATGAGCTGGGCCGCGAGGGGAGCGACGGCCGCAACTTCAACTCCAACGCCCAGACCCTGATCGACATCGCCCAGCTCGCCCAGAACAAGAGCGTCAAGGTGGTGGCCGAGGCCTGGGACACCGGCGGCTACGGCGTCGGCCAGTTCCCCGCCGGCTGGTCTGAGTGGAACGGCTTCTACCGCGACAACCTGCGCAAGTACACCAAGGGCGACAACAGCCAGGTGGGCAACTTCGGCGCCTCCGTGACCGGCACCTGGACGGGCTTCTCCTCCCCGCCCGAGAGCGTCAACTTCATCACCGCCCACGACGGCTTCACCTTGAACGACCTCGTCTCCTATAACACCAAGCAGAACGGCACCGGCGCCTGCAATCCCACCGGAGCGGACCCCGGGAGCGGCAGCGACACCAACGACAGTTGGGACAGCGGGGGCGACGAGGCGCTGCGCCGCCGGCAGATCCGCAACTTCGCCACCAGCCTCATCCTGGACCACGGCGTGCCCATGATCCTGGCCGGCGACGAGCTCCGCCAGACGCAGAACGGCAACAACAATGCCTATATGGCCGACAACTCCTGCGGCTGGATCGACTGGACCCGCCTGACCAGCCAGGCCAAGACCTACGACTATTTCCGCAAGCTGCTCGCCGCGAGGAAGAACCATCCCGGCCTGCGCCGCTCCGTGGCCGTGGGCGGCGCCGACCACGACGGCGACTTCTACAAAGACCTGGCCTGGCACGGCACCACGCCCGACATGCCCGACTGGAGCTCGACCTCCCATGCCCTGGGCTGGCTGATCGACGGCTCCAGCGCGGAAACCGGCGGTCCCGCCGATGCGCCGGACCTTTACTTGGCCTCCAACTCCTACTGGGGGAATCTCACCTTCACCATCCCCACGGCCCCCAACGGCAAGTGCTGGTGGCTCCTGGCCGACACCGCCGACTGGGCCGAGGGCACGGGCAACGTCTACTACGACCCCACGGTAGTAGTCTGGAATTCGCAGCCCCTGGCGAAGATGGGCGGCACCACCTACGGCGTCCAGGCCCGCTCGACGCTCGTGCTGGCGGCCCGGCCCTGCAACTCCTCCGAGGCCATCCGCGTGGACTTCACGGTCAACGGCTTCTCCACCGCGCCGGGGCAGGACCTCTACGTGGTGGGCAACGTGCCCGAGCTCGGCAACTGGGATACGACGAAAGCCGTCAAGCTCAACTACGTGAGCAGCACTCAGTGGAGCGGTCCCGTCTTCTTCTTCACCAGCAAGGGGGCGGCCATCCAGTACAAGTACCTCTGGAAGCAGGGCGGCACCACCACCTACGAGGGGGGCTCGAACCGGAGCTACACCGTACCAACCACGGGGGCCGGAAGCCGGAACGACACCTGGCAGCCGTGAAACAAAGCAGCCGCCGTGGGCGTACACTCATCACGTGAGGGGGAAAGGGATTCAGTGAAGACCTCAAGGAGGAAAAGGATGTTCAAACTGCGGCTCGCGGCGTGCTGCGTGGCGCTCGCCCTGGCAGCTTTCACAGCCAGCCCGGGTGAGGCGGCCAGACCGGACCACAACTCCACCAGCGTCACCTCGACCAATGGCGTCGAGACCTATCAGTGGACGCACGACGATCATCGGATCAAGATCCGGACGGAAGGGGGCAAGCTCGAGCTCACGGACGACTGGACCGGCATCGCCCGTCTCTCCCCCGGCACGAAGGGGAGGATCGAGGAGGACGACGGCAGCACCGAGCAGCGGCTCGACGTCGAGGCGGGCAGCGACGGCCGGCCCGTCTACACCTGGACGGTCGACGGCAAGAAGCGCGCCTTCGACGCCGCGGGCCGGCAGTGGCTCCAGGGCATGCTCCTGCGGCTCGTGCGCGGTTCCGGCTACGACGCGGACCGCCGGGTGGCCTGGTTCCTGAAAAATCAGGGGCCGAATGGCCTCTTCGCCGAAATCACCCAGGTCCCCAGCGACTATGTGAAGAGCCTCTACTTCCAGAAGCTCTTCGAGCAGAAGGGGCGCGGGACGGACGTCGTCGAGCGCGCCCTCCGGCAGGCGGGCAAGGA
>CAXTNS010000716.1:0-1038 GCA_964245465.1 uncultured Thermoanaerobaculia bacterium | reverse complement strand
AGCGCGGCCGGCACCCAGTCTCTGACCGAGCCCTCGGCCCGCGCCTACGCCGAGGCGGCGAGGTCCATCGAGTCTGACTACGAGCAGCGGCGGGCGCTCTCCACGCTGACCGCCAAGGGACGGCCCTCCCCCGCGGTACTGGCCATAATGCTCCAGACGGCCCAGAGGATCGATTCCGATTACGAGCTGGCCGAGCTGCTCACCGAAGTTCCCGCGAACGCCCTCGGCGATGCCGCGGTCCGGACCGCCTATCTCAAGGCCGCGGAGGCGATCGGCTCCGACTATGAGCAGCACCGGGCCCTCTCGGCCGCCGTGGCGAGTGGGAAGCTCTCCGGAGACTCTCTCGTCGCCGTGCTCCGCTCGGCCCAGGGGATCGGCTCCGACTACGAGCGCGCCTCCCTGCTGGTGGAGATCGCCGGCAAGTACGAACTCACGGGCGCGGCGCGCGACGCCTACGTCCAGGCTGCCAGCTCGATCGGCTCCAAGTACGAGCGCGGCCGGGCCGAGGAGGCTTTGAGGTCGGGCAGGTAGGGAATCCTTCGGAGGTGAGATTCCTATCTTGAGCCCGGAGGGCGGGAGATTCCTAGCCCAGGGTGTGAACCCTGGGGACGCGGGCGAAAACGCGGAACGGGAACCGCCGAAACATCGATACCAAATCTCGGGGATTTCAAACGCGGGGCCGGGCCGATCCGGCCTCCCCAGGGCTCACGCCCAGGGCTAAGAGTCTCCCCGCCCTACGGGCTCAAGACAGCTTTACGAATCCCGGTGCACCGTCCCCGGCGAGAACGCCGGCAGACAGTGAGATCGACGATGCGGACGCCCTGGAGATTGAGGGGCGGCCCCACGTGGCCGCTCTGTTTCCGAAGACCGCCTCGCTTCGGTGGAACCGCCCTGTTTCCGAACAGCCAGGGCGCCCACATGGAGGCGCCCCTACGGAAAACCTCCTATTTCACCAGCAAGCTCTTCCCATCCAGTTTCGTCGTCGGCTTGACGCCATACATCGCCAGGATCGTCGGCATCACATCCCCCATATAGGCG
>CAXTNS010000715.1:2638-3561 GCA_964245465.1 uncultured Thermoanaerobaculia bacterium | reverse complement strand
GGAAGAACAGCACCACCCGCAGGCGCGAAGCGCCGAGGGCCACCATCAGACCGGCCTCCAGCCGGCGCTCCAGGACCGTGGCCGTCATGGCGGCCGTCACCCCCACGGCAGCCCCGGCGAGCGCCACGGCGGCCAGGGCGGCCAGCACCCACCGCAGCCGGCCGAGCACGTCCGCCGTGGCCTGGGTGACGCCGTAGTCCACGCTCGTCCGTGCCCGCGGCAGGGCCTTGTTGACCTGGAAGGCGATCGAGGACGGGAAGGCCGTGCAGTACCAGGCCTCGTACTCCTCGGTGCTCATGCGCGCGGGATCGGATTTCGTATTGCGGCTCTCCGGCGAGGTGAGGGCGAAGATCTCGGCGCGGGTGAAACGCCCCGGCTGATCCGCCAAGCGCTGCACGGCCGCGATCGGCGCGAAGGCCTGGTCGTCCTCTTCGCCGCCGCTGGTCAGGATCCCGACGACCTGGAACGTCTCCTCGCGTGACCCCAGGACCGTCCGCAACCCGGCGCCCTGACCCAGACCGAGCCTTTCGGCGAGACGACGACCGAGCACCACCTCCGTGGCAGCGTCAGCGGGCCAGCGTCCCTCCACCTTGAGCGTGGGCCGGGTCCGGGGGAGGCCGGTTTTCCACTCCGGCTCCAGGGCATGGTCGAACCACGTGCCCACGAGCGGCGCGATGATCTGCGGGGTCGGCGGCAGCCTCGCGGGCTCGAAACGAACGCGCGGGGTCAGGGAGGGCGCGAGGGCCACGATGTTGTTGCGCCAGAAGATCCTGCGCACCTTGGCCAGGGCGGAGACGGGGAGGGTCTCGCCCTCCTTGGCGGGCACCATCACGAGGTTGGCGCCATAGGAGCCCAGCTCCGCCGCCAGCCGGTCACCCGAGGCCAGCATCACCTCGGCGAGCGCCGTGGCGCCGAGAGTGCCC
>CAXTNS010000715.1:0-2628 GCA_964245465.1 uncultured Thermoanaerobaculia bacterium | reverse complement strand
CGCCACACCTGCGCCAGGAGCTCCAGCCGCGGCGTATGGACATGCAGGTGCGTCAGTTGCTCGGCCCAGTAGGCGCGGCCCCGCTCCCCCGCCGCCAGGGCGATCAGCGCCACCGGAACGATCACGGCGGTCACCGCCAGCAGCTTCCTGCGGGTCCCCCGGCGCAGCGACTCGACGAGCAGGCGCGCGTACATCGGCTTCTATCCGGCGTGCCCGGCGTGGGCCGCGGCCCCCTGCATGAAGAGAGGACGGCCGCCGGCCAGGTCCGCGGCCGTGAGCACCAGGTCGCTCCCCTCGACCCGGGAGGCCAGGGGCACCGGGTTGCACCCGCCCGGCTGGCCGATGCTCGGGGGATAGACCGCCGAGCCGCAGTGCAGGCAGGTGATGTTCGGGCCGTCCTGGTAATAGCCCCGCGGGCCGCAGATCAGGCAGGAATCGAAGGCCGTGGCGATCTCCCCCCCTTTCTCGACCGGCTCGATGGGGATGGCGATGAACCGCACCGGATGGCCGTCGATCGTCACCTGGAAGCGGCGCAGGGTGGTGCCATGGAAAGAGGAGAGGGGAATGCGCACCGTGCCATCCGCCCCCGCCTCGACAGGCGCGGCCGGCGAGAGGGACGGCGGCTGGGCATAGACGAAGCTGAGACCCAGCGCCCCCAGGATGACGAGGCCCAGCGCCGCTCCCACCACCCGGGCGCGGGCCTGCCGGCGGCTCCCCGCCTTCTCCAGCCGCGCCGCCGCCCCGGACGCCTCCGTATCCTCGTCCGTAGTCTCGCGCCGCCGGCTCGGGATCGCCAGCATCAGGAGCGGCAGGATGAGCACGGCCCCCACGAAGAAGAACTCGTTCTTGACCAGCGGCCCCACCGTCGCCATGGTCGTCGCGTTGGCCGGCAGCCACCCGGCCTCGGACAGCTCGTGGTACCCGTTGATCAGGAGCTGGAGGACGAAGATGCCGAGCGCGATGCCCGTGATCTTGAAGAAGCGCCCGAGGTCGATCCGCAGGCTGCCGCGCACGAAGAGCACGCCGAACGTGATCGCCGCGGCCAGGCCGATGAGGACGCCCAGGATCGCCATCAGGCCGCTCGTGGTGAGCGACAGGGCGGAGAGGAAGAGCACCGTCTCCAACCCCTCGCGGAACACCATGAGGAAGGTGAAGAGGAAAAGCCCCAGAGCCACGGATCCTGCCTTCTCGCGGGCAAGGATGCGCGAGAGCGATCCCTTCATCTCGCCCGACAGGCTGTGGGAGTGCCGCCACATCCACACCATCATCGAGCCCACGATCACGGCCGAGCCCAGGTACAGGAGCCCCTCGAACACCTCCTCGTTGACCGCCCAGCGGTAGAGCAGGAACGCCCCCGCGAGGCTCGCCACGGCCGCCGCCGCGATGCCGGACCACACGGCGCCCAGGTGGCGCTCGTAGCCCTCGCGCCGCAGGAAGACCACGATGATGCCTACGACCAGCGCGGCCTCCACGCCCTCGCGCAGCGTCACGATCAACGCCTCAAACATGCGCCGCCCTCCTTACCCCCAGGGTCAACGATGACGACGCCGGGAGCCGTTCCGTGGATTTCTGGGCGCAGGCGTTGCAGAGTCCGGCGATCTGCAGCGTGTGGCGAGTCGGCACGAAGCCGTGGGCGCGGCAGATCTCCCCCTGGAGCGCCGCGATGCCCGGGCTCACGAACTCCACCACCCGCCCGCAGCCCGTGCACACGAGGTGGTCGTGCTGCTGCCCGGGGTGGACGTGCTCGTAGAGGAACCCCCGGCTCCCCAGGCGCTGCTTGCGGGCGAGGCCGCACTCCACCAGGAGGTCCAGATTGCGGTACACCGTGGCCCGTGAGATCTTGAGACCCCGCGTCTTCATGGCACCGAGAAGCTCTTCGGCGTCAATATGGCCGTGCTGGGAGAAGATCTCGTCGAACAGCGCCAGCCGCTCGCCGGTCACGCGCTGTCCGCGGCCGCGCAGGAACTGGAGGAACTGCTCTTTCTCTCGGGCGTTCGCCATGTCCTGTCTTCCGTAGAGCACTTATTGAGATTTCGTCTCAAATCAAGGTTGTATTCTGGACCGCGCTGGTACTATTTGTCAACTCGCAGCGAGTAGGTACAGAATCTGCAAAGCTTGGAAGGAATGTTGGACTTGAAGAGCTACGATTTTCCTCCCGAGGTCGAAGGCACCGAACCCGCTGACGACTCTGTGGCAGTGCGGGAGCCCCTGCCGCTCGAGATCCGGATCGAGCCCCGCCCGCGGCTGTCCATGGCCGTCCGGGTCGGCATCTTCATCGTGGGCTGGTTGCTGATCCTGGTCGGGGTGGCCGGCCTGGTGCTACCCGGGATCCAGGGGATCGCCACCATCCTGGTCGGCGCGGCCCTGCTCTCCCTCGACAACGAGCTCGTCTATCGCGGCCTGCGCCGCCTGCTCGCCCGCTGGCCCCGTGTCTGGCGCAAGATCGAGCACTTCCGGGAAAAGTCGCACGACTGGATCCACCGCACGTTCCACCGGAGCGCCTGAAACGCGAAGGACGGGGACCAGCCCCGCCCTTGTACCTGCGCCGTGGAACCTCTTAGTTTTTTTTTTTATTGATTATGGGACGAGCGTTTGGTACTGTGTAGATATGGCGCGGCCGGTTGATCC
>CAXTNS010000714.1:0-3562 GCA_964245465.1 uncultured Thermoanaerobaculia bacterium | reverse complement strand
CGGCGGCTGCCAGGACGACTTCACCAGCACGGAACTGGAGAGCAGCTACCCCTGGAACGATAACGGCTGGGTCTGCAACTGGGTCAACAACCCCGGCAGTCTGGAGGTTTATACGATCTGTGAGGATCCTTAAAAAGGGATCAATCCGGTAAGGATCGGTGTAGGGGCGCCCCATGTGGGCGCCCTTTCTATTTCTAATTGTGTTGATCGAACGCCGCGATCACACTCTCCGGACGGGCACGAACCCGGAGATCCTCCGTCAGATCCCGCCAGCGCACCGTGCCGGTAGGATCGACCAGGAATTCCCCGGGCCGGGCGATCTGCTGCTCCTTGCTGACGACGTGGAGGAGCCCGTAGTTGCGGATCACCTTCGCGCCGGGATCACTGAGGAAGGTGTAGGTCCATCCCATCTTGCCGACGTGCTCGCGCGTCACGGCGGCCGGGTCCACGCTGATCGCCACCGGCTGGATCCCACGCTCTGTCAATTCGGGGAGGTGCTGCTGGAAACTCCGTAACTCGGAGTTGCAGAAGGGTCACCAGTAGCCGCGATAGAAGATGAGGACCACCCACAAGGAGGCAGCGCCGGGACCGCCGGCCTTCTGGCCGAGGAGGTCGTAAAGCCGCACGGACCGGCCCTGCGAGTCCTGGAGGATGAAATCGGGCACCTTCTCGCCGACCTTCGGCGCTCCCGTGGCGGCTGGCAGATCCCGCGAACCGACCGTCGTGGCGAAGAGGAAGAGCCCCAGGATGGCCACGCTCAGCACGCCGAGGACCGGCCCCAGGATCCGTCCCCGGTAGATCTCCCGTTTGCGGAAGGCGCGGGAGATCCCCGCAGCCAGCAGGATGAGCCCGAGCGCGAAGAGAAGCCAGTTCGCCCAGGGCACGTCGCGGGTGGCTGGGAACTGGTAGAAGAACAGGAAGTAGCTCAAAAAGGCGACGAGGCAGACGAGAAACCCCGCCAGGGGCAAGAAGTTGCGTTTGCGTTCCATGGCAGGGAGTCTAGCAAAGGCAAGGGACCTCAAAGACACCAAGGACCTCAAGGGCATCTGAGGTCCTTGGCGTCTCTGAGGTCCTTAGTGTCCTTTCAGCGTTTCTGTAGAATTAAGCTTTCCAGGAGAGGTGCCCAAGCGATGAGGCCCCGCCGCGCTCTGATCGCCGGTTGCATCGCCGCCCATCCTCGTCGGGCGGTCTCCTCTCCTGGGCTACCGACATCTTCGCCACCGACCCGAACGTCAACGCCCTGCGTTTCGGGACGATGTACAACTTCTGGTTCGACGCCGACCAGCCGCCGGCGGACGCGGTCGTCCACACGATCGAGTTGTTCAAGCCCGGAGACCCGGCCTTGGTCTCCTTCACGATCGGCAACGACGTGTTCGCCGACGGCTTCGAGTCGGGAAACACCGTCCGCTGGGCGGGTAGCGGATCTTAAAACCGCCAGCCAATACCCAGCGAATATTCAGCGAGTCCTTCGTCGGCCTTCAGCTCATCAGCGAGCCAGCGTCCGCGCACCTCGGGACGTAGATAGGCGCGCTGGCCGAGGCCGATCTCGGCTCCGACTCCCAGGTGCAACGTCACCTTCTCGGAGGCGTCTTCGACCTTGTACACGCCGGGTCCCCCCAGCGCGTACACCTCGAAGCGGCTCGTGTCGATTAAATAAGCCTTGGCGGACAGATCTCCGAACCATACGTCCACGTCCTCATTCAGACGCGCCACCGTTCCTTCCAAGGCCCACATGTTGCCGAAGCGGTATCCGCCCCGCAGGCCATAGGACTCGCTGTGAAAGTCGGCATCAGAATCGGTCGGCTCGATGCGGCCGCCGAACAGCTCGAAAGAAGGTCCCCTCTCTACATCCTGCGCCGAGGCCGAGGAAGCGACAGCGAAGGACAGCAGGGCCGTGGCGAACGTTATGGACAGGCGGTGAATCCGTCGGGTGCTCATTCTCATTCCTCCTCAAAGAAGGCCCAGGGTTTCTCCTGGGCTTCGACGAGGCCCATAGGGCAAGGCGGGTGCCACGGCCTGGGAGATCGGGCAAGTGCGGCAAGGAAGGGGTTTAGCCAGGAAGGTGGAGAGACCGGAACGGCGGGATTCTTCTTGAAGGTGTTCGTGGAGAGCTACAGCCGTCGCAAGAATCCGACAGGCGTAAGAGCTGCGAGTTCGTGCGTCTCAATAAACGGTGTCGTGATCTTCGATGTCTTCAAAGATCGCCCGGTTACTCTCGACGAACGAGAACACAACTCGGATGTCGTAGGACACACTGAAGCTCCAGAGGTCACTCAATTTGCCTGAGAGCTTATGGGTTCTCAGACGCACGTCGTAGGGATCCTCGACGAAGATCTCGACCCTGGCCCAAAAGACCTCCTCCAGAGAGGGGCTTCCCTTGATGAGCTTTCTGAAAGCGCGTTGGACGACGAGCCGAAAGCCACCTCCACCAAGTCAGTCTTCCAGCATCTGGCGCAGCCGGCCAGGGTCGCTGCTGAATTCGAGCTCGCCTCGGCGGAGTTCCTCGAGACTCTGCTGGTGGTGCCTAGCGATCTCGGCCCGCCGCTCCTCGGTCAGGAACTTGTCGAGGAGAGCTCTGACCTCCTCCTTTTCGGGAGTGAGAGATGTCGGATCTCGTCAACCAAGAGGTGGAATTGCATGGTGGGGATCTCCATCGAGCACCGGTCTCTGGACTTCAGGGGAGATTGTAAGGCATTTCACTCCGGAGGACCAAGGGACTATGGCAAAGCTCAAGCCTGTGACACCCGGCGAGCTGCTGCTTGAAGTATTTCTCCGTCCGATGGGGACCTCGCGGTACAAGTCTGGCCAGGGAGATCGGCGTGCCGGCCCAGCGGTCAGGCTCGTCCTGGTGAAGGATCACGTATGCCTGCGTAGACTTCCTCGACGTTGAGGTCGGAAAGGTCGTGGGTCTGCCGGAACTGCTGGGTGGCGGACCACAAGTCCTGCGGGCTCGATGCCGAATTCCGGTACTCCTGCGCACCGCGCCAAGCGCTTTGGTCGAGAAGCAGACTGGCTTCACGGAGAGTCTCAACGGCTTGCTCCAGCCGGTAGCGTACCAGGGCACGCAGTTGCTCAGGACTTCGATTCAAAGGGGGATGCCTTCTCGTTCAATGACCTGGACGAAAGGCTGCGCACCGAATGGGCCGTGCTCCAGCCCGCGGCGAGTGGTCACGAGGGTTGAAATCACCCGGTCCTTTTCAAACCCGACTTCCCAGGCAATTTCGTCGATCCAGCGGCGGAGGGCAGGAGTCAGCTCGGTGACGACGAGATAGACATCGAGGTCCGAGTCGGGAGTGGCCTCGCCTCGGACCCGCGAGCCGTACAACCGAAAATCCTCGATCTGCACACCTTGCGCGAGGCGCTGCCGCAGCTCCCGGGCAATTTCCTGGTCTACAGCATCGATTCCGGTTTTCATGGCCTCTTCCTCGGGGCGGGGAGCACGCCATCCATGGTGATCGTCGCCCGCATACAAAACGAGGATAGCATTTCCTTGGCCATATCCCCTCCCTGGCGTGTAGATAGTTGCCGGAATCGATGTCTGGTCGCCGTTGGAAGATATCCA
>CAXTNS010000713.1:0-3565 GCA_964245465.1 uncultured Thermoanaerobaculia bacterium | reverse complement strand
GTGGAGGATCGATCCCGGTGGCAGGAATCTCAGGTCGTCCACCTCTTCGACTTTGACGCCGCGCCCCCGCAGGCCGAACACCCGGGCCGCCGAGAGGATGGAGAGCGCGTCCGCGCCGTCGCGCCCGTAGCCCGTGACCTTGCGCACGTCGTCCAGCCGCAGGTCTTGCCGTGGTAGGCGAGCACCATGGTGAGGCTGGCGGCGCCGCAGTCGCTCGCCGTGACCTGCTGGACGAAGGGAACGCGCCGGTTCCGGCCGGTGAAGGCGATCTTCTGGAGCGCCGGGAACCGCTCGTGGAGCGGCTTCTTCGGGGAAGTATCCCCCCGCTCGGACGTTTCAGGCATCGCCGCCCTCCCGCGGCTCGAACACCGCCTTGAGCGCCGGCACCAGGGCCACCAGCACGGGCTCCGAGCGGACCCTCACCTCGGCCTTGCCCCACATGCCGTCGTGATAGCGGCGCACACGCCCCTCGGCCTCGAAGGTGCCGGAGGTCAGATGCGCCTCCACCCTCACCACCGGCCCCGTGATCTGCACCGCGTCCGCCACCGCCTCCCCCAGGGAGCGCTGCGCCTCGGCGGGGCCCACCACCTCGTCGCCCACCGAATCCACCACCAGGTGCTGGTAGGCGTAGCGGTAGCCCTGAAGCTCCAGCCGCAGCGGCATGCCCGGCTTCAGGAGCGGCCGGAACTCGCCCGGCAGCAGGGCCACGACCAGGGGTTTTGAATTTCCGCCGGAACCGCCGGCACCCCGGGCGAGGGACAACAGCGTCTGGCCCGGCAGGATGCGCTGGCCCACCCGCACCCGCAGGTCGCTCACCACCCCGGCCACGGGCGCCCGCACCTCGCGCTCGGCAAGGTTCGACCGGGCCAGCTCCCGCTGGGCGCGTAGCGAGATCAACGCCTGCTCGGCCCCAGCGTCCGAAGGATCGCGCAGCCGGTTGACGAGCTGGAGCTCCAGCTCGCGGTCGATCCGCGCCAGCTCGGCCGCCTCGCGGGCGCCGTAGAAGCGCACCAGCATCTGCCCGGCCGCCACGCTCTGGCCAGGCGCCACGGCGATCTGGCTCACCGTGCCGTCCGCCGTGCCCGTCAGGTCCGACCGGCCCGCCAGGCGCACCACGGCCCGCCCCGACGCGTACTCGCGGATCCGGGCCAGGACGCAGAAGAGGAGCCCCGCCACCAGCGCCGCCACCAGCAGCCGGTAGGTCCAGCGCATCCAGCCGGGATCCACGCGCAGCACGTCCCCCTCGCTGCGCAGACCCACCTGGTGGTACTCGACGGCCTCCTCGCGGAACAGCGCCGCGGCCGGCAGCCCCTCGTTGGTGGAGTCGGCGAGGCCAAGCTGGGCGAAGGCAGGGGCCGCCTGCTCGGCCAGCATCGAGAGCGCCTGGAGGTCCTCCTCCGAGAACGGCCGCTCCTGCGCGGACCGAACGGCGGCGAGCACGGCCAGCACCCGGCCGTCCGGGCTCGGCACGGGCACGGCCAGGAAGCGCTCGTCCCCCCGGGCCTTGGGATCGTCCGCGTCGCGGTCGAAGCGGGGGTCGGTGCCCAGCCGGTCGAGCGCGAGCGGGCTCCCCGTGCGCAGCACGAAGCTCACCAGCCCCACCGCGGCCGTCTCCCGGCGCTCCTCCTCCAGGTCCGCGTCCCGGGGCGGCTCCCAGAGCGTGTCCGTGGCCCGGTCGTAGAACAGGCAGTAGCCTCGGTCCGCCCGGGCCAGGTCCTCCACGGCCTCGGCCGCGGCCCGGGCCACCCCCGTGGGCTGGCGCTGGGAGAGGATCGACTGCGTGGCGGCGAACAGCCGGCGCGCGAAGGCCGTGCGCCGCCGCTCCTCCTCGTCCCCCCTCGGGGCCGTCGAGCGCCAGCGGGCCGTGGCGCTGCGCAGCAGGGCGATCAGATCGCCGGACGGCACGGGCTCCTGGCTGAGATAGAAGACGCGGTCGTGGTCGATCAGGTCCTGGAACAGGGAGGGGTCGGGTCCGCCGGCCAGCACGAGGTTCACCCGCCGGTGTCCTCCGGGGTCTCCGGGGTCTCCGGGTCCGCCGGGAATCGCGTCGGCTTCCTCGATCAGGCGCAGGGCGCGCTCGCCCGAGAGGCCCGCGCCCACGGCCAGCACCGCCATGGGCTGGGCCCCGAGGAGACGCAGGGCCTCCTCCGAGGAATCGGCGACGAGGAAACGCAGCTCTTCCCCCAGAAGGCGCAGGCACGCCTCCACGGTCCCGGAGTCGAGACCGGCCAGCAGGGCGATAGGGGTTGAATCCGAAATCTCCGTTCTCCTCGGCTCTCCTCAGGGTCGTCCCAGCGTGTAAACCTCTGTCTTGGGATTGTACGCTTTCCAATCGAACCAGTAATCCTTGAGAACGTAGACTTTGCCGAGCTTCTTCCCCTGGAGCGTGCCGGCCGCGGCCTCGCCGGCGAAGGTCCACTCGCTGGCGGTTTCGGCGTCCACGAGCCTCAGGGGCGTGGCTCCGGGCTTCCGGAAGAGATGGATCTCCCGCCCGTCGAGCCGCCTTTCGAAGCCTCGCACCGACCGGCCGTCCTCCCCCACAACGAGGATCACGGGCACGCCGCCCACCGTGTCCTCGACCGGGCTCTGCTTCTGGAGCGCCGGGAGCGGGTACGCCTTGGCCCTGCCGCCGAGCCGCACGCCCACGATCACCTCGCGCGGGCCGAGCGGCTCGCCCTTGCCGATGGGGGTCACCACCGGCAAGCCGGCCGTCTTCACCTCCCAATCCTCCGAGAACCGACGCCAGGGAGCGCTGTCGTCCGGCTTCAGCACCCGTCCGCGGGGATTCTCGCTCTTCCAGCCGGCGAAAGAGATCTCATCGTGAAAGACGAGCTCCAGCCGCCGGCCCTTCAGGGGTCCATGCAAGGCTTCGCCCGTGATCTGCTGCCACCAGGACCCCGTCTGATCGTCCTGCATCAGGAAGTTCTGGTTGTTGATGCCGATCAGGTGGAAGGTCAGCTTCCGTCCGTCGATCTCCGCTCTCCACACCAGACCGGTGTGACAGAGCGTTCAGTAGGTCACGGCGACGGGAACTCCGCCGACCGTGTCCTCCACGATGTGGTGATAGGAGATCTGGCGCACCGGATACGCCGCGGCGTCGCCGTTCAGAGTGACGGCGAGCACCGGGTCGCCGTCCGCCACCCAGGAAGCCTCGGCCGCGGGCACGGAAGCGACCTGCCCGGGAGGCGCGAACATCTTCTCGAAGACGTTCTGGCGGGAGAAAAACGCCGCGGCCCCGAGCGGCACGAGCGCCAGCACCGCCAGCGCCCGGCTCCACCAACGTCCTCCGCGCCACAGCCGGACGGTGAGTGCCACCCCCGCCACCAGGGCGAGGACGGTTGCGATCGGCGCCCACCGCCGCAACATGAACGACAGGGCGATCCCGCCGGGCGTCTGGGGCGAGAACGGCCGGATCAGCCAGATCGGCAGGACCAGCAGGGCGGCCACCGCCAGGATCAGGAGGAAGAGGATGAGTCCGGCAATCCAGCGCCGGGAACGGGGACGGGACGGGTCTGTGGACATGGCGATCGATCTCCCTGAAGGATGCTGGGGGCAGTCTACGGGG
>CAXTNS010000712.1:1631-3577 GCA_964245465.1 uncultured Thermoanaerobaculia bacterium | reverse complement strand
GTTGCGGAGCCGGCTGGGGAGCCGCTGGCTGAGCAGGCGCCGGGGCCGGGCGCTGAGGCGCGGGCTGGGCCTGCGGCGCGGACTGAGGAGCCGGTTTCTGGTCCGAGGGCAAAGGCGGGCGAGCCAGGAGGGCGGCCGGCGCCAGGAGGAAACCGATCGCGATCTTCGCCGTATGTGTCAGCATGGGAGTCTCCTAGGTGGTTCCGCCTTCGCGGCGGATCGCTTCCCTGAGATGCAACCCCTGAGCCATGGCTTGGCCTGGACGCGCTACAATCTTGGTTCGGTTCCGTGAACTGGCGATAAGGAGTCTGGCATGACAGAGCTGATCTTCGTCGTAGAGGAAGCCCCGGAAGGCGGGTATACCGCTCGGGCTCTGGGAGAGTCGATCTTTACGGAAGGCGAGAATCTCAGCGATTTGCAGGAACAGGTCAAGGACGCGGTGCTCTGTCATTTCGAGGACGCTGAGAGGCCCCGTCTCGTCCGTCTGCATTTCGTCCGGGAAGAAGTCATCGCCCTATGAGGCTTCCTCGGGATCTATCCGGGGAAGACCTCGTCCAAGCGCTCACCTCATTGGGATACCGGGTCACTCGCCAGACCGGCAGCCACATGCGGCTCACGACGGACCAAGCCGGCGAGCATCACGTCACGATCCCACGCCACGATCCTCTTCGCCTCGGGACTCTCGCCTCGATCTTGCAGGACGTGGCCCAGCATTTCGGCTGGACCCGCCAGGAGCTCCAGCAGAGACTGTTCCAGAGATAGCTTCCATGGACGAAAAAAAGCTCAGCCGCTACTTCTTCATCGCCGTCCTGATCGGCACGACCGTGGTCTTCTTCCGGATGGTGCAGGTCTTCCTCGTACCCATCCTGCTCGCAGCGGTGTTCGCGACCCTCTTCTACCCACTCTACGAGTGGTTGCTGCGGCGCCTGAGGGGGAAGAAGACGCTGGCCGCCTTCTTCTGCTGCTTCCTCCTGTTCCTGGGCCTCATCATCCCTCTCTACGTGGTGGCGGACATGGTGACGCGGGAGGCCATCGACTTCTACCAGACGGCGCAGAAGCAGATCGGTGAATTCATGAAAACGGGGCCCCAGGGCCCTCTTGCCCGCCTGAAGACCCTGCCCTTCGTGCGCGACCTCAAGCTCGACCAGTTCGACTGGCAGTCGACCCTCGAGAACGTCGCCTCCGCCGCCGGCACCTTCGCGGCCACGGTGATCCGGCGGACTTCGCAGGGGACGATCCAGATCATCGTGCTGCTCTTCACGACCCTGTTCACGATGTTCTACTTCTTCCGGGACGGCAAGGACCTGCTGCGGCGGCTGCGGGCCCTGATTCCCCTCGACCGGGAGTACAAGAACGCGCTCGCGAAGCGCTTCACCTCCGTGGCCCGGGCGACGGTCAAGGGGACGCTCCTGATCGCCCTGGCCCAAGGCACCCTGTCCGGCATCACCCTGTGGATCTTCGGCGTGGGCTCGCCCATCCTCTGGGGAGTCGTGGCGACGCTGCTCTCGATCATCCCTCTGGTGGGGGCCTGGCTGGTGCTCTATCCCGCGGCCTTCGTCCAGATCCTGACGGGCCACCTCTGGCAGGGGATCGGCATCCTGATCGTCACCATCCTGGTCATCGTCAACGTGGACAATCTGATGCGCCCGCGGCTGGTCGGCCAGGAGACCGGCATGCACGACCTGATGGTGTTCTTCTCGACGCTCGGGGGGATCAGCATGTTCGGCCCCACGGGATTCATCCTCGGTCCCCTGGTGGCCGCCCTTTTCCTCTCAGTGCTCGACATCTACAGCGCCGAGTACCGGGACCACCTGGACGGCACCCTGCCGCTGGGCTCCAAGGCGCCCGCCCTGCCCCAGCTCGAGCCGCCGGAGGTCCGCGTCTATGAAGGTTCGGAAGCGGTGATCGAGGCGTTCCGGCGCCTGACCAACTCCGGCATCGGCTGG
>CAXTNS010000712.1:0-1621 GCA_964245465.1 uncultured Thermoanaerobaculia bacterium | reverse complement strand
ACCCTAGCCCGGGTAAATGACCACCCGCCGGTAGGGCTCCTCGCCCTTGCTCTGGGAGGTCAGGCCGTAGCGCTCGACGATCTGGTGCTGGAGCCGCCGGAGGTGGTTGTTCTGGGGCGAGAGCTCCACGGGGCCGCCCTGCTCCAGCACCTGGTCCACCGCCTCCTCGACCTCGCGCAGGGCCTCCTCGTCGCCCGCCGTGGGATCGTTGACGCCGAAGACGGTGCTCAGGAAGTTCTCCATCTGGACGATGGTGTTGCTCCGCACCACGTAGAAAGGGACGCCCTTGGCATGGGCGTCGCGCAGGCGCCGGGGCTGGCGCCGCTCCTGGGCCTTGATCGTCACCACCATGTCGGCGTCGTCGAGGTCGTCCACGATGTAGGCCGAGACGCGGAACTTGCGCAAGGCGCGCTCCAGCTTGGCCTTGCTGACCGCGTAAGGAAAAATCCGTAGCGGCTTGCCCCGCCGCACCCTTGGAGGCAGAGCCGGAGCTCCTCCGTTGTCGTCCGTGCCCTCGTCCGTGTCTCTGTCCGTGCTCCTGTCCGTGTCTTCTTCTTCCGCGACCGGAGCCGCAAACCAGGGGGTGGCGGCAGCCCGCGCATCCGACGTCCTCCGGGGGGAAGGGCGCCGGGCCGGCCCCCGCTCGGGCCTCTCAGCGCGCTCCGGCCGCTCCAGCCGTTCTGCCTTGCGGATCTCGACGCCACCCCCCTCCGTGCGCGTCCGCAGCTCCGGCCGGGGCTGAACGTCGCGCAGGAAGCGGTCCACCACCTCGGCCACGTCGTGGTGCACGGCGAGGCGGTCCTTGTCCTGGATCTCGATCAGGACGCTGAAGGTGGGCGGCGCCTTCCTTTCGAGCACCGTCTTCTGGGTGCCCCGGCGCCGCGCCTCCTCGTCGGAGAGGGTGACGGCCTGGATACCCCCCACCAGGTCCGACAGGGTGGGGTTCTGGAGCAGGTTCTCCAGCATGTTGCCGTGGGCGGTGGCGATGAGCTGCACGCCGCGCTCGGCGATGGTGCGCGCCGCCAGCGCCTCGGCCGTGGTGCCGATCTCGTCGATGACGATCACCTGCGGCATGTGGTTCTCGACCGCCTCGATCATCACGGAGTGCTGGTCGTCGGGCGAGGGCACCTGCATGCGCCGGGCGCGGCCGATGCCGGGGTGGGGCACGTCGCCGTCGCCCGCGATCTCATTGGAGGTGTCCACCACGATCACCCGCTTGGAGAGGTCGTCGGCCAGGACCCGCGCCGCCTCGCGCAGGATCGTGGTCTTGCCCACGCCCGGACGGCCGAGCAGCAGGATCGACTCCCCGGCCTCGATGACGTCGCGCAGGATGTCCACCGTGCCGTAGACGGCGCGGCCCACCCGGCAGGTGAGGCCGATCACGTCGCCCACCCGGTTGCGGATGGCCGAGATGCGGTGGAGGGTGCGGGCGATGCCGGCCCGGTTGTCCTTGCCGAAGCGGCCGATGCGCTCCACGACGTAGCCGAGGTCCTCGCGGCCGACCGGCTCCTCGGAGAGGAACTCGCCGCCGTCGGGAAAGCGCGCCTCGGGCAGCCGGCCGAGGTCGAGCACCAGCTCCACCAGCTCACCCCGCCGGGGGTGCGATTCGAACCTCGCCCGC
>CAXTNS010000711.1:440-3578 GCA_964245465.1 uncultured Thermoanaerobaculia bacterium | reverse complement strand
GATCACGAGATAGTCCCACTCGTTGCCGTCGGCGAAGGTGACGTTGGTGCCGGGGACGCCTTCCTTGAAGCCCCCCTCCTTGGTGTCGATGAAGATGAACACCATCTGCAGCGAGAAGCCGCCGCCCATGCGCCACGGGTCCTCCATGGGCGAGACGAAGTTGACGCCGAAGTCCACCTTCTTGCCGCTGACCTTGACGTCGAACCCGGTCATGTCGAACGAGCCGCGCTTGTACACCTGGTCCGTGGGATAGGTGTAGGTGCCCGGGCCGTTGTCGTCGTTCGAGGGGTCCTTGAAGGAGACACCGCTCTGCGCGAACGCCGCACCCGCCAGCAGCAGACCGGCAGCCGTCATCGTTACGAGTTTCTTGAACATGAATACCTCCTTGTTGTTGGGCCTCAGCCCTTGACTGCGCCGGCCGTGAGACCGGAAACCAGATATTTCTGCAGGAACATGAAGAGCAGCATTACGGGAATGGCGGCGACGATGGCGCCTGCCGCGAAGTACCCCCACTGCTGGGAGAAACCGGCCACGAAGAACCGCAGGCCCACGGGGGCCGTGTACATCTGCTCCTGGTTCATGAAGGTGGCGGCCTGGACGTACTCGTTCCATCCGGTCATGAAAGAAAAGAGCGCCGTCACCGCCACCGCCGGCTTGGCCAGCGGCAGGACGATGCGGAAGAAAATCATCGCCTGCGAGGCGCCGTCGATCAGGGCCGACTCTTCGAGCTCTTTCGGGATCGTATCGAAGTACCCCTTCATCATCCAAACACAGAACGGAATGGCCGTCACCGTGTTGAGGAGCACCAGGCCCGTGACCGTCGAGCCCAGGTTCAGCCACTGGACGAGGATGATGAAGAGCGGGATCAGCATCAAGGTGCCGGGGAACATCTGTGACACCAGGAAGGCCATGAGCCCCGCCCGCCGGCCGGGGAAACGGAAGCGGGAGAAGGCGTAGGCCGCCGTGCAGGAGAGGAACACGCCCAGGAAGGTGGTGAGGCCCGCCACCACCACGCTGTTGAACAGCCAGCGGGCGAACGGCTGATCCCCAAAAAGCGACCGGAAGTTCTCGAGCGACAGGCGCTCGGGCCAGGGAAGGATGGCGCGCGCCTGCTGCCACACTGTGGCGTTGGGCGGCACGTCGACGATGGCCAGGGTCTGCTCGCCGGAGAAGGCGATCGTCACCACCCACAGGATGGGATAGACGGTGACGATCACCATGAGGATCACGAACAGGTGGAGCGGCCAGTGGGGCGGGTCGTCGCTGATCCGCGAATTCTTCCGCGATTTTTCCCGACGGCTCATCCGATGGCCTCCGTGGCCCGGGTCACCCGGTTCTGCCAGGTGCCATAGGCGAACAGGATCAGGAAGATGATCATCGAGTACGCCGCCGCGTAGCCATACCGGTACTGCTCGAACGCCAGCTTGTACGCCTGGGTGATCAGGATCTCGGTGGAGCCGCCCGGCTGGCCGGCCGAGACCAGGTAGATGATGTTGAACATGTTGAACGTCCAGATCACCGACAGGATGACCGCCGGCACCAGGGCCGGCTGCAGCGAGGGGAGCGTGATCGAGCGGAACTGCTGCCAGCGGGAGGCGCCGTCCACCCGCGCCGCCTCGTAGAGGTCGGCCGGGATCGACTGCAGGGCGCCCAGCGCCATCACCATCATGAAGGGAAAGGACAGCCAACTGTTGGTCGTCAGCACGGCCAGGAACGACGTGAACGGCTGGTCGAACCAGGGGATGGCGGGGCCACCGAAGAGCTGGATGATTTTGTTGATCACCCCGAACTGGCGGTGGAACATGCCCTTGAAGATGAGCGCCGTGATGTAGTTGGGCACCGCCCAGGGCAGGATCAGCAGCACCCGGTAGACCGGCTTCAGCGCGAAACCCTTGAGGTTCAGGGTGAGCGCCAGGGCCAGCCCCAGCGAGACGCCGATGACCACGTTCGAGACTGTCCAGACGAGGGTGAACGCCAGCGTGTAATAGAAATTCTCATAGTTCCAGTCCAGCCCCTCGGGCGTCTGCTTGGCCACCTGGAAGTCGGTGAGGATGTCGACGTAGTTCTGGAAGCCGATCCAGATTTCGGACACCGGCTTGTCCGTGGTGTAGATGCTGTTGTTGGTGAACGACAACACGACGCCGTAGAAGAACGGGAAGAAGACCAGCGTCACCATGCCGAGCAGCGCCGGCAGGACGTAGGCGTAGGCCACCCGGTGCTCGACCAGGGCGGTGCCCGTGCGGGCGGCCCAGCCCAGCCCCACGAAGCCGAGGAGCACCAGGGAGATGAGGGCCAGGGTCATCACCGAGCGAGTCAGGCGGCTGGCGTCGGCGCCAGCCACCTCGCCCAGACGCCCCTCGTCCACGGCGAGGTCCGAGGTGATGAGCCCGCGCGACTGGCGGTGCTCGTCTACGTCCCACAACGTGGGGTTCAGGGGCTGCCCGGCCGGGATGCCCAGATCGGTGAGCAGCGCCTCCGTCTTCTTCGATTCCTCGCCGACCTGGGCGGCCACCGCCTGGGACGACTGCCGCCGCTCGGCGTTCAGCACGCTCAGGGCGTAGCGCCCGTACATCCAGAGGCCGATCACCAGCAGCAGGCCCGCCGCGGCCGCGAGCAGCCAGCGCCTCTCGCCCAAGGCTAGGGAGAGGAGGAAGAGGACGATCAGCGGCGCGAGCCAGGCCGCCAGGAACGGCAGCCAGGCGACGGCGGCCGGCTCGCGCTCCGGCCGCGTCTCCATCTGCACCATGCCGAGAACCTGGCCGCCGCGCTCCACCGGGGCCGCCAGGGAGAGGCTCTCCGGCTTCCGCTCGATGGCGATCTCCGGAGCGCGGGCGGCACCTTCGGCCCCCTCGCGATTGCCCTCCACGGCGGCGCGCAGCTTCTGGGCGAGATCGAAGAGGGGCTTCTCATCCAGGGTGAGGGTCCGTGGAGCGGCCTTGTCCCCCTGGTCCCGGGGGTCCGTGGAGGCCTGGAGCTGCCGGCCGTCGAGCTTGAACACGCGGATGGCCGTCACTTCCGGGTGCCCGGCCGCAAAACGCGCCACGGCCCGCCGGACCGTCTCGCCTTCCTTGTCCGCCGGCTCTTCGGACGACGTCTCGCCCAGCGACGACAGCTCGTCGACGAGGCCCATGCCGCCGC
>CAXTNS010000711.1:0-430 GCA_964245465.1 uncultured Thermoanaerobaculia bacterium | reverse complement strand
GAGAGGGTGACCACCGCCTTCCGCTCCAGCCGCGCGCGGCTCTCCCCCGGCAGCGATCCGCCGAGGAGCGAGGCGCCGAGCCCAACGCCCAGCAGAGCGGCCAGGGCGAGGCCGATCAGGAACCGGCGGCGGTGTGAGACAGGGCGCTGAGTGCGGGCCATGGCGTCGGGCTTCCTATTTCTTCAACAGGCTGGCGATGCGCTCCGTCACTTCCTTCTGGGCCCGGTCCATAGCCTGCTTCGGGGTGGCCGTCCCCTGGACGATGGTGTTCATGGCCGTGGTGACCGGCGACCAGACCATGGACATCTCCGGCAGGTTGGGCATGGGCACGGCCACGTCCACCTGCTGGCGGAACGCCTTGAGGATGGGGTCGTTCGCCACCTGGGAGTCGGCGTAGACCCCCTTGTTGGCCGGCGTCTGCCGCCCTTCG
>CAXTNS010000710.1:0-3584 GCA_964245465.1 uncultured Thermoanaerobaculia bacterium | reverse complement strand
CGCTTCGACGCACTAGAGGCTCGCTGGTCAGCAGCAGGTTGAGAAGCCGGAGCAGGTTCTCGTAGCCGCTCGCCTTGGCGGTGGCGGCCAGGGTATGCGCCTCTTCGCCGGGCAGGTCCACCTGCTCGGGCGAGCCGCCCATGGCGAGGTGCAGCGCATCGCGGCAGAAAGCCAGGAACTGACCATAGACGTGCCGAGGGTCCCAGCCTTCCTCCTCCACCCGGCGCACGGCTTTGCCCACCACCTGAGGATCGCCCGCGAGGATCCCCGAGAGGAGCGTCTGGAAGAGCGCCGTGTCGAGCCCGCCCAGCAGGCGCACGGCATCCTCGTCGGCGATCGCGCCCGAGCCGAAGGTCGCGAGCTGGTCGAGCAGCGCCACCGAGTCGCGCACGCTCCCCTCGCCAGCCCGGGCGATCAGCCGCAGGGCCGTGTCGCTCGCCGTGATCGCCTCAGCCTCGCAGATGTTGCGCAGGTGAGCGGCAAGGTCCAGGGACGGTACGCGCCGGAAGTGGAACTCTTGGCAGCGGGAGAGGATCGTCGCCGGCACGGCGTCGATTTCGGTCGTGGCGAAGATGAAGACCAGGTGCGGCGGCGGCTCCTCGACGATCTTCAGGAGGGCGTCGAAGGCCTGGCGCGAGAGGCGGTGGATCTCGTCGAGCACCACGACCTTGTAGCGGTTGTGGGCCGGACCATACTTCAGGCTCTCGGTGAGGTCGCGGACCTGCTCGACCTTGGAATAGGTGGCGGCATCGATCTCGATGACGTCCAGGTCCGAGCCGCGGGTGATGTCGACGCAGGGCCGGCACTCGTTGCAGGGATCGGCCGCGGGGCCGCGCTCACAGTTGAGGGCTTTGGCGAGCACCCGGGCCGCCGTCGTCTTGCCCACGCCGCGGATGCCCGAGAACAGGTAAGCCTGGGCGATGCGTCCCTCCGTGAGCGCGTTGCGCAAAGCGGTAACGATCGGCTCCTGGCCGACGAGGCTGGAGAAATTCTGAGGGCGCCACTTGCGCGCAAGGACCTGATACGTCATGGGTGATGATGGCAGGCAGTGGTCAACGAAGGGTTCCGGTGAAACTGCGGCACTCGACCGGACACCTTATCGCTGCTCCCTTCCGGGCCTGACGAGGTTCGGAGTTGGCCGATGCACAGGACCCGAACCCTTCGTGGGCCACTGCCGGACCCTCATGCTACGTCCTGGGGTCGATGAAGTAAAGAACACGATACCGTGGCGCTCAGGGTCTGGATCATGGATAACGATCCAGGGTAGAGCGGTATTCCCGGCATGCCTGAAGAGCATACATCGCCAGAAGAAGGAATGCGGCACCGGCCGCCCTCGCTTTGCGAACGTTCAAAAATCGGCGTCGAACGCTCGCAAGCCGTTTTCGAGCGTTCGCCACGGGTTTTCGAGCGCTCGCAAACCGTTTTCGGGTATTCCCAAAGCTACGAGGAACGCTCGAAAAGCGTTTGGGAACGTTCCCAAGGGGATGTCGAACGCTCGAAAAGCGGTGTCGAGCGTTCGTAAAGTGGTTAGGAACGTTCCCAAGCCGAGGCGAACGTTCCTAAGGGAAGGAATAAACGTTCCTGGCAGGAAACGTTATCCTGGTCGGGCACTCAAGGAGTACAGGGAAAACAGGCGGTGGTGCAGGAACACGAACCGCAAATGACAGTCTTTTGGGTGTTGGCACCCGCCACGGGTTCGATCTGTTCTTCCTCCAGCCTCTTGAGAGTCTCTCGATTTAGCTTGAGCTTCTTACCGAGCTTTTTCTTCATGGACACCTCCGGGCTCCGGCGGGATCATTCCCGTATTTGCGATGATGAGATGGATGAAGGGGTAAGTCAACGCGAAGTTTGCGGGGGAAGACCTTCTCAGTTAAGATACGCGTCCGTTTCGGCGGGGGCTGCCTTGGAAAGACCGGAAGACGAGGTCTGGATGATGGAAGCCTTGGCGGAAGCGGGGCGCGCCGCTGGGATCGGCGAGGTGCCGATCGGGGCGGTGGTGGTCCGGGACGGGGAAGTCGTTGGCCGGGGCCATAACCGCCGCGAGACCGACGGCGATCCGCTGGCGCACGCCGAGATCCTGGCGATCCGGGACGCGGCGATGCGAACGGCGGGGTGGCGGCTCACGGGGTGCACGATGTATGTGACCCTGGAGCCCTGCGCGATGTGCGCCGGAGCTCTCGTCAACAGCCGCGTGGAGCGGCTGGTCTACGGGGCGCCCGATCCGAAGGCCGGCTACTGTGGCACCCTGGGCGATCTGACCCGGGACCCGCGGCTCAACCACCGGCTGGAGGTGACGGCGGGCGTGCTCGAAAGCGAGAGTGCCGCGCTGCTGCGCGGTTTTTTCGCGTCGTTGCGTCGCCGATAGCGGGTTAGTTCTTTGGAAGATTCTGGAGAGATGTCCGAGTGGCTTAAGGAGCACGCTTGGAAAGCGTGTGTAGGGGAAACTCTACCGTGGGTTCGAATCCCACTCTCTCCGCCAATCTCAGCTAAACCGGAGAGGTGCCAGAGTGGTCGATTGGGACGGTCTCGAAAACCGTAGACCGGGCAACCGGTCCGTGGGTTCGAATCCCACCCTCTCCGCCATCTTTGCTCCCCGGGCGCCGGCTCTCAGGCGATACCGAGCTTGACGCCGTGGCCCCAGGGAAGCTAACTTACGGGTTTCGTTTGAGTTGAGCGGGCGGTCCCAAGGTGACCTGCGGTCCCGCGACCCATGACCTCTACTTCGAAGAAGGCGGTTTCCAGTGAAACGGACTTTTCAGCCCAACAACCGTCGGCGCAAGCGGACGCACGGCTTCCTGGTGCGGATGCGCACCAAGAACGGCCGCGCGGTGATTGCGCGGCGGCGCAGCAAGGGACGCAAGCGTCTGAGCGTCTGATGCCGGGCCAGGTGCGCCCGCCGGACGCACGTCCCGGCGCGGCGGGCGAACGCCTGACCCCCGAGGAGAGGCTGCGGCGGCGGATGGACTATCTCAGGTGCTACCGGACGGGACGCCGGCGGCATGGATCCTTGGCCATCGTCCACTTCGTTCCGAACCAGCTCGGCCACCCCCGTATCGGGATCACCGCCAGCCGCAAGGTCGGCAAGGCGGTGGTGCGCCATCGGCTCAAGCGCAGGATCAAAGAGATCTACCGGCGATGGCAGGACCGCAGTCAGCTCCCCGCCCTGGACCTGGTGATCCACCTGAAGCCGGAGGCTGGAAAAAGCGACTTTCTAGCATTGAAAGAAGAGCTGCTGAGACTCTTCGCGAGCCTGCGGGAGCGGCGGGAGCCCCGCAGATGACGCGCCTCCTGGTCTACCTGCTCGAGCTCTACAAGCGCCGCGTCTCCCCCCTGCTGCCCCGCGCCTGCCGGTTCACCCCGACCTGCTCGGAGTATGCGCGGCTCGCTCTCCTGAAGCACGGGCTCTGGCGCGGCAGTATCCTCGCGGCCGGCCGCCTGCTGCGTTGCCAACCCTTCCATCCGGGCGGGATCGACCTGCCGTGACGACGATTTACTGAAGAATAACTAAAGGAACTCAAGCCCTCGTGGATACTCGCCGTTTGCTCGTAGCGTTTCTGCTCTCTCTGGGCGTCATCCTCCTCTGG
>CAXTNS010000709.1:0-3587 GCA_964245465.1 uncultured Thermoanaerobaculia bacterium | reverse complement strand
AGCGGCCCCTCGACCGGCCCCGCGATCCAGATCCCGCGCCGCCGCAGGGCCTCGACGTGCTGCCGCGTCGTCGCCCGCTCCCACATGACCGAGTGCATGGCGGGCGCCACCACGACCGGCCCCGCGAAGGCGAGCGCCGTGGTGGTGAGAAAGTCGTCTCCCAGGCCCAGCGCCAGCTTCGCGATCACGTTCGTGGTCGCCGGGGCCACGCACAGCACGTCCGCCCAGGCTGCGGCCGTGATGTGGGCCTCCTCGCCCGTGCCGGTGGCCGTGAGGTACTCCTCCTGGTAGACGGGGTGGCCGGTCAGGACCTCCAGCGTCAACGGCGTCACGAAAGAGACGGCGCTATGGGTGATCGCGCACCGCACCTCGTGGCCACGAGAGCGCAGGCGCCGGACCAACTCGGCCGCCTTGTAGGCCGCGATGCCGCCACTGACGCCGAGCAGGACTTTCAGAGTACGATTCATGGATTGTAGGGGCGGCCCCATGGGGCCGCCCTGGAACGTGAAAAGGGCGGCCGCGCGGGGCCGCCCCTACAGATCTTGGTGGATCGGGATCAGTGAACCTCGGCCGGCTGCGGCTGCTCTTCGGCGGCCGGGGCCTCGGTCTCCTCGGGCTGCGGCGGCGGACCATAGCCCCAGTCGATGAGCTGGTGGTCGACCTCTTCCAGCGCGACCCGGGTCGGCTTGCGCTTGCCAGCCTCCACCTTGGGGCGGGCACCCCGCATGAGCTGCTCGGCCCGGCCCGCCGCCACGAGCACGCGCCGGAACTTGCTGTCCATCGTCGGCTTCTCTTCCATTGAAACGTTCTCCTTGCCGGCGTCCGGATCGCCGGCCGGTCGAATTCATCTAAATCGGAGGGATGGCGCCCCGGTCCTGGAAGTCGCGGAGAATCTCCTGGATCCTGGGCTGCATGCGAACCCGCCGGTGACGCTTCTCGATGATGATGGCCGCGAGCGCTTCGCTCGCATGGCGGGCATCGTCATTGATGATAACATAGTGATACCGATCGTAACGTTCCGTCTCCTGAATCGATACGGCAAGCCGCCGGGAGATGGCCCCGTCGTCGTCGAGCGCCCGCCGGCGCAGCCGCCGTTCCAGGTCTTCATAGCTCGGCGGCAGGACGAAGATGCTGTGCGCCTCCGGGCACCGGGTGACCACCTGCTCGGCTCCCTGGACGTCGATGTCCAGGAGCACGTCGATCCCCTCTTCGAGCCTCGGCAGGACCTCCTTGCGCGAGGTGCCGTAGTAGTTGTCGTGCACCTTGGCCCATTCGAGGAAGGCATCGGCCTCGATCATCCCCAGGAACGTGGCATGGTCCACGAAGTGGTAGTCCCTGCCGTCCACCTCTCCCTGGCGCGGCTGGCGCGTGGTGTGGGAGACGGAGAACGCGAGCCCGCCATGGTGCTCGGCAAAGCCTCCCGCGAGCAGGCTCTGGATGAGCGTGGTCTTCCCCGCGCCCGAGGGGGCGGAAAGAATGAACAGCTCGCCGGGTTGCATCGGTGCGCTCAAGCGGTACCAGAGGGACAGGAAGGCGCTTCCAGAGCTGCCATCCTATCACTACTCGACGTTCTGCACCTGCTCGCGGATCTGCTCGCAGAGCACCTTGGCGTCGAGCACGGCACGGGTCATCTCGGCGTTGCGGCACTTGGCGCCCAAGGTGTTGAGCTCGCGGAAGACCTCCTGGGTGAGGAAGTCGAGGCGCTTGCCGGAAGCCCCGGGCTCGCGGGTGACGGCGCGGAAGTGCTCGACATGCGAGCGCAGGCGGTCGATCTCCTCGCTCACGTCGCTCCGGTCCACCAACAGGGCCACCTCCTGGGCGATCCGGGCCTCGTCGAGCGCCTGGTTGCCGAGGAGCTCGGAGAGGCGCCGGCGGAGGACCGTGGCGATCTCCTCGCGCACCGGTCCCCGCAGGGTGTCGAGCCGCGCCACCGTCTCTTCGACGCTGCGGAGCTTCTCCTCCATGATGGCGGCGAGGCTCGCCCCCTCCTTCTCCCGGCCGGCGACGAGTTGGGCGACGGCGGTGCGGGCCACGGAGACGAGAAGCTCGTCATCCTCCTCGGTCCACTCCTCGCCCGCCAGGTCGACCCGGAACGCCTCGGGCAGGCGGATCAGGTCGCCCGCCGACAGCCCGCGGTCGATCAACCCGTCGTCGACGAGCTTATGGACGGCCGCGTGGGCCTCGCGAATGACCCCCATGTTGACCTGGACGGTGGCCTTCCTCTCCGCCACCGGCCGCACCTCGACCCGCGCCTCCACCCGTCCCCGCGTGACCTCCCTGCCGATCGCGTCGCGCAAGGCCGCCTCGCTCCCCCGCAGTTCCTCGCCGATCCGGAGCTGGAGGTCGAGGAACCGGTGGTTGACCGCCCGCAGGCTCACCGTGATCCCATGCCGGGCGTTCTCCCCCGACGCTTCGCCGTAGCCGGTCATGCTTCGCATGGATGGGTCCTTTCGATGGTCCACCAGCCTCACCGAGGATAACGGTCGAGGATGTGCTTTAAGGTTTTGGAGGTCGTACGGAAGCTCGTCTGTTGGAGACGTCCGAAGACCTCAGGCAGGGAGATCAGGCCCGTTTTTGCTGCCTGACCAAGAACACCGAGAAGCCCTGTGATGACAAGGCCACGACCCAATGCCGCCTCCCGCGCCCTACGATCATCCAGGATCACCAGATCCGCACCAAGATTCTCGGTCAGAAGGATCGCTTCCCTCTCCCCGGCCTGAATCCGCTTCAGATCTGGGGGTACTCTCGAATGGACAGTGAGGATTTCCAGCCAGTCAGGAGGGTTCCCTATCCACCTCCGTAACATAGAGGGTGCTCTCGGGTGTTTCAACTCGGCGGTGACTGCCTGTGGGATGTAAATCCGCTCGTACAGGGTTGGCAGGAGAGCAATTCCCCCGATTAGGAGCAAGTAACAGATCGGGGACGTATCAGAGACGACCTTCACCGGTCGCCCGAAAGCCTACTCAAGGTCTCAACATCTCTTTGAAAGTCCTCTTCGGAGTAATGCAGGTGAGCCCCCTCTCCCTTCAGGAACTCATCCGTCTCCCACCGGGTCTCGAAACCGAGCATCCGCTGAATTTCGGCAGTCGTCAGCATCCCAGACCGGTACGATTCCGCAGCGAGTAATTCCATAGCCCGGCGCGGGAGATCCGCCCAGCGAACCTGGAGCGTCTCGACAATGTCGTCTGGCACTTGGAGCAACATCTCCATAGTCCTTCCTCCTCAGAGGATGGTAGCACGTCGTCAGGCCGAGCCCGAGGCCCACCGCTCCGCCTCCGCTTCAGCCGCGTCCAGCCTCTTCTTCAGCTCGACGGCCGCAGCTTCCAGGTCCCCCCTCCTCTCCACCACGAGCGGCTCGCCGTAGACGAAATGGACGGTCGAGAACGGCAGGGGCACCATGAAGCGGTCCCAGGAGCGGAGCAGCCTGGCCCGGGAGGCCGCGATCGCCACGGGCTGGATGGGCAGGCCCGTGGCCGCGGCGGCGAGGATGACCCCCGGCTGGACCTCCCGGAGCGGCCCCCTCGGGCCGTCCGGCGTGAAAGCGATGTCCCAGCCCCCGGCGGCCTTGCGCAGGAGCGACCTCATCC
>CAXTNS010000708.1:0-3592 GCA_964245465.1 uncultured Thermoanaerobaculia bacterium | reverse complement strand
CTCCTGGGCCTCTACGGTCTGATCAACGGCGGCCCCTTCCTCGACTTCGGGTACTGGATGGGCGGCTTCGCGGTGCTTCTCTACGCGTGCGGCCTCGCCCTTCATCCGCCGACGGTCAACGTCACGGCCGGTACGGACATGAGCGCCGGCGAGGAGGCGCTGGGCATCGGCATGTTCCTGGTGAAGCTGCCAGTGCGGCTGGTGCCATTCCTCTTCGGCGTGACCTCGATGGTGGGTCTCTGCGCCGCAATCTATCTGTTTTACAAGGTTATTGCGGACCCCTTTTTCGCGCCTGTAAACGCCTACGAGATCGCCTGGAAGGTTCTGGGAGTCGCTCTGATCCCCTTCCTCGTCTATGTCGGCTTCGCGATCGCCTATCTGGTGGTGGAGCTGCTGCGGGCGATCCTGCGGACGCCGGGGAGGATCGAGGCGTTGCGGACGGACGTGAACGGGAACGGACGCTAGCCGCGGACTGGCCGCAGGCTCACCAGCCAGACCCCGAGCAGGATGGCGAAGCCTCCCGCCAGGGTCGCCAGGAGCACCGGCTCGCCCAGCAGCCCCGCGGCCACCGCCACGGCCACCAAGGGCTCGATGTAGAGGAAGGCCCCCACCTGCGAGGCCGGCAGCTCGCGCAGGGCGTCATACCAGAACACATAAGCCAGCCCGGAGCAGGCGATGCCGAGGAAGGCCACGGCCGTCCAGCCCCGGGCCGAGAGATGGGCCACGTCCGCCGGGCCGGGACCGATCAGGAAGAGGACGGTCGTGAGGAGCCAGCCGGCCGCCATCACCCAGAACATCATCCCCGCCGAGGAGTGCTTCCGGAGTCCCTTGCGGGAGAGCACGGAGAACACGGCCCAGTTCGGGGCACTGAGAAGAATGAGGAAATCTCCCGGGGTGCCGAACCGCCCGGCGGCCACGGACGAGAGGTCCCCTTTGGAGACCACCCCCAGCACGCCCAAGGCCGCGACCACGATGCCGGCCGTGCCCAGCCATCCCAGGCGCTCCCGCAGCACGAGCCAGCCAAGCAGGGCCATGAAGATGGGCGTCGAGGAGACGATCCACGCCGTGGTGCCCGCCTGTGCCGTCACCAGGCCGTTCGACTGCAGCCACTGGTGGAAGGCGATGCCCAGGAATCCCAATCCCGTGAAGTAGGCGAGGTCGGACGCCGAGGGCCGGATGAGCTGGCGCCGGAGGATCACGACCGCACCCATCACCGCCACTCCCATGGCGAACCGCAGCCAGACCACGGTGACCGGATGGACCTCGGCCAGGGCGATCTTGGTGGCAATGAAGGAAGCGCCCCAGACCACCACGGCGAACAGGGCCTTGGCGATGGGACCGATCAGGACGGCGCGTCCGCGGGACAGGATAGAGTTACGAGCCATGACTCCCGAAGAGAAGCGCCAACTCTATACCGATCACGCGCCCGAAGCGCTCGCCGAGGCCGAACGGATCCTCACGAAGGGAGAGACCCGCGTCCTCCTCCTCTCCGGCGAGCCGGGCTGCGGCCGGACCGGTTTCCTGGAGGCGGCGGCCCAGGGAGCGGGACGCGAGGTCTCCGTGGTCCCCCTGAATCTCGACGGCTACGAGGAAGGGCAGAACCTCGCCCGCTTCACCGAGGTCCAGATCAACCATCGCTGGGACCTAGAACCGGCGGCCCGGGAGGCGCTGCGGGAACAGGCTCAATCTTTCCTCCCCCTCATCCCGCCGACTCTCGCGGGCGCGGCCCTGGTCTCCCTGCTCCTGCGTCAGGACGATCCCGCGGAGGTCTGGAAGACGCTTCCCCAGGCCGCCGCGGGGGACGCCCGGCCGGCCCTCTCCGCGCTGTTCAAGACGCTGGGCCGGGAGGGGCTCCTCGTGCTGCACGCCGTGGACAGCGTCCAGCTCCACAACCCCCTGCGGCGCTGGCTGCTGGAGGAGACGGCGCGCAACCCGGCCTTCGCGCTGGCCCTGTCCTGCTCCCCCGCCGATCCCGATGAATTGCTGCTGGCGCCGGGGGCTGTCTTGGGGACAATCGGATCCCGGATCGAGCTGAAGCCGCCGCTGGCCGAAGACCTTTTCGAACCGGTCAAGGAGCTGCTCGACGACCTCGACATCGAGGTCTCGGACCGCCTCCAGCGCTTCCTGGACCTGGCGGCCCTGTGCGGCCGGAACGTCCCCGCCGAGGTGCTCTTCCATCACCTGGATCTGGAGGAAGACCAGCGCGAAGAGCTGCTCGACCTGATCGACGAGGAGCTGGTGGAGAACGAGGAGGCGCGGCTGTTCGTGGACCACCAGTACGGGCACCCCTCCTTCCCCGGGCTGCTGACCTACGCCTTCCTCGATCCGCGGATCAACCGCGCTCTCCTGGAGCCCCTGACGGGAATCAAGCGCGAGCGGCTGGCCTCCGAGCTGCTCGAATTCCTGAACAAGTCCGTGTCCATCCACACCCGGGGCATGACCCTGCTGCGCCTCGCCCTCGCCGGGAACCTGGAGGATGGCCAGATGCGCCAGTTCTTCCTGCGCGAGATGCGGGTCTGGATCGGCGAGAGCGAAGCCGAAGACTTCACGGCCGACCTCGTCCAGGGGCTGGAGTCGGGCCGGATGAGCGCCCGCGACCTGCTCGGCACGGCGTCGCAGACCAACGAGCACTGGCCCGCCCATCGCCGTCTCCCCTTCCTGGACGCCGCCCGCCAACATCCTGGCGACCTCTCCCCCGCCGAGAGGGTGGAGCTTCACAACCTACGGGCTGAGGCGCTGCGCGACCTCAAGCGGCACGACGAGGCCGTGGAAGAAGCCCGGCTGTCGCTGGAAGAGTCGGAGACGGTCTACGGCGCGGGCCATCCCGCCACGGCCCGAGCCCTGAACCTCCAGGGCATCCTCCTGCGGGAGATGGGTCGTCCCCAGGAAGCCCGGGAGCCTCTGGAGCGCGCCCTGGCCGCGCAGGATCGCGAGAGCACGGACGCCAACCTCGCCTCCAACCTGTCCTCCATTCTGGCCAACCTCGGCATGGTCCTGCGGGACCTCGGGCAGAAGGACTCAGCCCGGGACCACCTGGAGCAGGCGCTGGCCATCCACCGTCAGACCTTCGGCGACGCGCATCCCGCCGTGGCCGCGGACCGGAACAACCTCGCCACGCTCGCCCGCGAAATGGGCCAGCCGGAGAGGGCTCTCGAACACCTCCGCCCGGTCGTGGACATCGTCCGCAGCCTCTACGGCGACGTCCATCCCGAGACCGCCCGAGCCCTCACCAACGTGGCCGGCCTCCTGCGCGAGCTCGGCCAGGGAGAAGGAGCGAGGCTCCACCTCGAAGCGGCCCTCCAGATTAATCAGCAGGCCTTGGGCGCGAACCATCCCCAGATGGTGGCCGACCTCAACAACCTGGCCGTGATCGAGCAGGAATTGGGAAATCTGGACGAGGCCCGCGAGCACTTCGAGCAGGCTCTGGCGCTCTCCCGCGCCTCCCTGGGCGAGGACCATCCGCTGACGGCTCAGTTGCGGCGGGCGGCGGAGGAATGAACACCCAGCCCACGCCATCGTGAACCTCCGCACCCCGCCCTGTCTTGAGCCCCGGCGGCGGGGCGGCGAGTATCCCCGGGGGGGGGCCCCGGGG
>CAXTNS010000707.1:0-3611 GCA_964245465.1 uncultured Thermoanaerobaculia bacterium | reverse complement strand
CTCCAATAGGCCAGGACGGGCCTCGACCCCCGTCGCGACCCCCTTCTCGATGCCGAACAGCTCCGACTCCAGCAGCTCCCGCGGCAGGGCGGCGCAGTTGACGGCGAGGAACGGGCCGCCGCTCCGCCGGGAACGGGCATGGACCCACCGCGCCATCACCTCCTTGCCGGAGCCCGACTCGCCCAGGATCAGCACCGGCACGTCTCCCCGCGCCACCTTGCCCGCCCGGCGGTAGATCCGGGACATCTCCGGCCCCAGTCCTTGAGGAGGGGGAGGCAAGGTTTCCGCCTCCGGCCGCCGCCGGGCCGAGCGGGCCGCCAGCGAGGCCAGGGTGAGGCGCAGCAGAGGGCGCAGGGGAGCCAGGCTCACGGAAGATGGCAACCGCAGGCGGACCCGCCAGCCGTCCACACCTTCCTCTTCCAGGGTGGTGACGTCCCGGGGCACCCGCTCCAGAGTCGAGGCCGCCGCGACCACCGCCTCGCCCGCGGGGCCGGTCCGCAGGATCTCGGCGCGGCCGATGGGAAGCGTGGCGACCCACCGGTGGACCAGCTCGTCCGCGGCCTCCGCCGGGCTCGTCAGCCCTTCGGCGAGGGACGGCAGCCCCACCGCCAGCCGCTCCATGGGATGAAGCCCGCGCGTCGTCTCCCCCTGAATCACTGTCTCCAGCGGCGGCTCCGGCGGCGGCATTGGGATCTCCCCCGACCCGAGCAGCACCTGCGTGCGCTCCGGGTCCGCCGGCTGGAGAACGGCTTGGACGGAGCCGAAGGTCACCATCGTGAAACCACAGACGGCGGCCTCGCGCACGCGCCGGCCCGCCACGAACGTGCCGTTCTTCGAATGGAGATCGCGGACGACCGCTCCACCATCCGCCAACACGTCGATCCGCGCGTGGCGGCGCGACACGCCGAGCGCCTCGATGTGAACGGCCGCCTCGGCCAGGGAGCCCACGAGATGCTCGCCCGGCACGAGGTGGAACCGGCGGACCGAGGTGCCGTCCTCGGCCAGGACCTTGAGGAGGAAACCGGGCTCGCTCACCAGCTCTGCCCCCTCTGGCGCAACCACTCTTCCACCTCGTCCTGATCGTCGGTCCACTCCGTCTCCTGGAGGGTCGCCCGGGCCTGGCGGGCCAGCCGGACGGCCCGGCCGCGGTCGCCCCCGCCGTCCCAGAGGGATCGCGCGACGTAGAAGCGGCTCTGGGCGATCATGACCGGATGGAGCGCTTTGCCCTCGCGCAGAGCCAGGGCCCGCTCGCTGGGCGCGATGGCCTCCCGGGCACGGCCCAGGTCCAGAAGGATCTCGGTCATGCCGAGCAGGCCGTGGGCCAGGTCGGGATGATCGGGACCGAGGTTCTTCTCCTGGATCGCCAGGGCCCTCTGATAGATCGCGAGGGCTTCTCCATGCCGCTCCTTCAGCCGGAGCACCTCGCCCATGTTCATCAGGACCATGGCGTCATAAGGGTGCTCGAGGCCGTAGCAGGCCTCGAAGATGGCCAGGGCCTGGCGATCGTACTTCAACGCGGTATCGAGATCGCCCTTGTACTGGTAGGCGGTCGCCAGCCCGGTGAGATAGGCGCCCACCAGCCAATGACGGGGACCGTACTGGCGCCGGATGATCTCGACCGCGCGCCCGAACGCGGCGATGGCCTCCTCAGGGCGGCGCAGGTTCGCGTAGAGGTTTCCCAGGTTGTTGTAGGACCGGGCGAAATCCGGATGGTCCGGCGGCAAGGCCTTCTCCTGGATCTTGAGGCCGCGGAGAAGGTAGCGGAGGGCCTCTTTCTCGTGTCCCATCTGGCTGTAGTACTTGCCGACATCCACCAGGAGGGCGCCCACCTGGGCCTGCTGGGCCCGGTCTTTGCCGGGGCTCTGCTCGGCCAGCTTCAACGCCCGCAGGCAGACCTCGGCCGCCTCCGGGAACCGCCGCTCGTTGGCGAGGATGGCGCCGAGCTGCTTCAGAAGCCCGGCGCGCAGCGTGCCGCTGCCCTGCGCTCCTTCGGCGATTCCCTGCGCGAGTTGAATCCAGCGGTGCCCGTCCGCCGTACGGGTCTGCTCGTAGCCCGTGACCCACGCGAGCTGGCTGGCGGCCTGCGCCGCCACCTCCTGATGCCCCGCGGCCTGGGCCGCGACGAAGGCCGAAAAGAGGGTCTCCTCCGCGGCCTTGGGATCCCCGGTCACATCCTGAAGACGCCCCTTCTGGAGGAGGGCCTCGGCCTTCAGAGGACCATAGCCGAGGGCGCGCGCCCTCTCCTCGGCCGCCAGGGCCTTTGGAAGCGCCTCGACCGCCTTACCGGCGTTGTCCAGCGCCCGGGCCTCCGCCAGCTTCGCCCGTACGGCTCCCACCCGCTCCCGAAGCCGCGGATCGCGCGGCGGCGCGACCTTCGCGGCCAGCGCCTTCACGTCCGCGCAGGTCTCGACCGGCGCCAGGCCCGCGAGGGTGGCGTCCACCTTCTCGATCACCTGACGGTCCGCGCGCGCGAACAGATCGGTGACCGCGGCGGCTTCCTGGAGGCGCTGATCCAGACAGAGCATCCGCCGGTCGAGCAGGTCCTCCGACTGTTCTCCTCGCAACCGGGTCGCCTCGCACGCCGAGCGCCACATGCCCGCCCAGTCTCCCATGTAGCGTTCCAGGGACCTCTCGGCACTCTTCCACACCGTCTCCGCGTACGGCGCCCCGGTCGCCAGGAACGCCGCGCGGACCGCCTGCTTGCGCCCCGCGTTCCAGACCCCGGCGAGCCTCTCCTCCGCCCCGCTGCACAGCCCGGCCCGCCGAGCCTGGAAATAGCCAAGGCTCGCGAAGAGGGCTCCGGCCACCAGAAAGATGGCCGCCGCGGTGAGCCATTGCCGGCGGCGGGCGGCGGGATCACGCTCCAATGGATCGAGCAGCTCCGCCATCGAAGGAAAGCGCCGTTCCGTGTCCAGGCTCAGTCCCCGCAACAGCACCGCCCGCAGCCGCGCCGGCACCCGCGATCCGGACGGCACCTCCCGCACCGCGCCACGCGCCACCGCCTCCGCGATCTCCCGTGGATTGCCGCCCGGAAACGGCCGCTCTCCGTAAAGGGCCTCATAGAGGGCCACGCAGAAGCTGAACTGGTCCGACCGGGCATCCGCGGCCTCGCCCCGGAGCTGCTCCGGAGCCATATAGGACGGCGTCCCCAGAGCCGCCCCCCACTGCGTGATCGGGCTCGACAGAATGCCGCTCGAAGGGAGGGGCAGGCCTTCCGCCGGCGTGCCTCCGGTGCCTCCGCCAGGCTCCCCCACCGGCCGCGCCAGACCGAAGTCAACCACCCGCACCCGGCCGTCCTGGCCCAGCAGCACGTTGTCCGGCTTGAAGTCGCGATGGACCAGCCCGGCGGCGTGTGCGGCGGCGAGCCCCCGGCCCGCGGCGACGAACACCGCCACGATCTCCCGCCAGGACCGTCGCTCCGCGGTCAACCACTGCCGCACCGTCCGCCCCTCGACGAGCTCCATGGCCACGAACACCTGATCCCCGAAAGTCCCGGCGTCATGAACAGCCACGACATTGGGATGGGAGAGCCGGGCAATGGCCTGAGCCTCGCGTTGAAGCCGCAGAGCCGCCTCCTTCGCCGCCCGGTCCGGACGCAACAGCTTGCGAGC
>CAXTNS010000706.1:0-3611 GCA_964245465.1 uncultured Thermoanaerobaculia bacterium | reverse complement strand
GCCTGAGCTACGACGGGCGCCACGACAACAGAGTCAGTCTGACAAAGTAGAACTAAGCTCCGTCATCCTCATGCCGCCGTCAGACATGAGCCCGCAGCACGCAGCTCACACCAAGCGCACATACATACAGCCCGACTCCGAATACGGTATGTGTCACAAGGCTCTTCAGCCTGGCCTGCGTTGGTTTGGGCGTTCTTGAAGCAGCAATGCCAAGGCCGAACGACGGCTGCAGGATAAAGAACGGGAACACTACGGTACCAATGCCGTAGAGCAGCGCGGGCAGCAAAGTGGGTCGCGCAAGCCAGTCACCTGGGGCAAGAATGACGAACACGAGCGCGAACACGACACCAATAGAGTAGTGGGCTATCCAGCCACCCGTGCACTCAAAGGGTTTCTTTGGCGCGGCGGTGATACTCGCATGCCGAAGAGTGCCCCCCGGCATGTGGCGAAGCCAGCGTCCGAGCAAACAGTAGTTGAGCGATGGAATGCTGAACGTTCGCTTCAGGAACAGATTCCAAAGATCCATGACCAGAGTTGCGCCAATACCCATGGCCATTGCGCCAAGGATGTGGTTCCCGTCGATGATCATGATCTATCTCGAACGCCTGCTTCAGTATAGCGCCCGGAGGGGGACTTGCGGCAAGATCCCGGCGCCAGCTCAGACTTGGCGTCACGGCCAACGGTAGGCCCTACCCAGAGGAGAGCTCTATGCGCGTGTTGCTGTCGACGATCGGATCGCGAGGTGATGTCCAGCCGCTGGTGGCATTGGCCTTGGAGCTGAGGGCCCTCGGGCAGGAGGTCCGCCTGTGCGTGCCGCCCGACTTCCGAGACTGGATCGACGGCCTTGGCCTCCCCATCACGCCCATTGGACCCGAGTTGCGCAAGCTCACGGCCTCCAGCCCAGCGGCCATGCCGGCGCCACTCTCGCCCGAGCTCCGGCGTCAGATGGTCGAAGCCACGGTCGCCACCCAATTCGAGACCATCGCGGCGGCGGCCCAAGGCTGCGACGTCATCGTGGGAGCAACAGCCCTCCAGATCGCCGCTCCCTCCGTGGCGGAACGGATGGGCATTCCGTACGTCTTCGCCGCCTACTGCCCGACCGTTCTGCCGTCGCCACACCACGCGCCCATCCCACTGGGCATGCTGGGAGACACCCCAGCGCCCGCAACGGCCGACAACCGTGAGCTCTGGGCCCAGGATGCACGGCGCTGGAACGACACGTGGGGCCTCGTGCTCAACGCGCATCGGACAGCAGACGGCCTGGCCCCGGTCCGTGACGTGCGACGCTACGTCCTCACCGGCCGGCCCTGGCTGGCGGCCGACCCGACGTTGGCGCCCTGGCCCGATCCCGCGGATCCGGCCGTCTTCCAGACCGGCGCCTGGATCCTGCCGGACGAGCGTCCCCTGTCCCCCGAGCTCGAGACGTTCCTCGAAGCCGGCGAGCCGCCCGTCTACTTTGGCTTCGGCAGCATCCGCGCGCCGCAAGACCTCAGCCAGGTGATGATCCAATCGGCCCGCGCGCTCGGGCGCCGTGCGATCGTGTCCCGTGGGTGGGCCGACCTGTCCCTCGTGGACGACGAACCCGACACCCTGGCCATCGGCGAGGTCAACCAGCAGGCGCTGTTCAAACGAGTCGCAGCCGTCGTCCACCACGGCGGCGCGGGGACCACGACCGCGGCCGCGCGAGCCGGCGCGCCCCAAGTCGTCATCCCCCAGATGTACGACCAGCACTACTGGGCTCAACGCATCCACCACCTCGGTATTGGAACCACGCACACACCCGGCACACCGACCGGCGACTCGCTGACGAGCGCTCTCGAACGCACCCTCCAACCCGATGTGGCCGCCCGTGCCCAATCCATGGCCGCCGCAGTGCGCAGCGACGGCGCACAGGCCGCCGCCCAGCGCTTGATAGCCGCAGCCCCCCAGATCTCATTTTGAGCACAGGGGTCAAGGATGTGTCGCTCTGGCCGCGCCGTTCCGCTAGCCGTCGGGATCGCCTTGAAGGGAACTATCTGTTCCTGCGCGAGGCCAGGATCTCCCTCTCAAGTCCATCGCGAGAATGATCAGGCACGCCGTCAATTTGACCAAGGCCCTTAAGCTCAAAGGTCAACTTCCTCCCAGACAGCCGCTTGAAGAGCCCCGGAACAATCAGTTCGTAGGTTGAGACCGTCTGACAGATGTGGCAAAACGTATACGGGCCACGGCCTAAGTCCTGCGGGTCCAGACTTCAACGCGATGTTCTTGTCCTTCGGGTTTCCAGGGGTCGCACGTTTTTGGCTCTGTTCGCAGCGCGGACTCCCGCACCCAGGGACGACTGGCCCATCGTACGGATGCACATCTCACCTGCTCAGTCTGGCCGCCAACGTTATAGGTTCGGATCATCGGCCGCGTCGAAGCAGCACGGCCCTGCTGGTTTCGACGGCGAGTACCGATGTTTGTCTGCCTACCGATGTTTGTCTGCCCTAACGGTCTCTGGCCTCAGCGATGGCGGAGCCGTCCGCTGCAGGCATAGGGTTGGGCATCCCTGAGGTGCTCGTCTTGCATGGGTCGTTTCACTCATCTGCTACCGGCAGCAAGTTCGCACTTTGCTGTTGATAGGTAACACACTACCTCCTCACCACCGGGATGAACAAGGGCCAATCCAAAATGCAAGGAACAGGATACCAAGTATTGTAATTCCGCCAATCAAGGGACCCATCACGCGGTCAAAATGCTTCCATCTATCGAGTTCTTCATCGGGCCTCTGCGGCCGTTCCTCGTGGCTGGCAAAGTGGTTTGGTATCTTGCGCCGGTACGACGCCCATATGATTACACCGAAGAGGACGCCTTTCACTGCTCCTTTTATGAGCTCCTCCGGGGCCATTCGTATGACGGCAGCCCAGTAGACTGCCATATGATTCAGCCATGCCCTGACGAGAGGGGCTACGAAGAGATTGAGAAGCATTGAGAGGAAGCCGAAGCCCAAGCCGCCATACCACCAGATGATCCTTGCCCTCAGTCGTCGGTACGCGACGTCCCTAGTGTCAGCTTCATTCATAGTGGACCCTTGCACGACACGTTAGGCGCCATACGTGGCTGTAAGCCCAGGTAATTAATGTGATTGTCGGCCGAAGAACGCTCTCTGAGATCACAAGCCATTGCCTCCTGGGGACCGCCCGACCGCCTAGCTTAACTGTATACGCGCCTTTCTCATTTCTCTAAACTGCATACCGTCGGGCCATGGGCCGCGAAGGCAAGACACCCACTGCCTAGGTAACTTGTTTATTTCATGCAGCTTTCATCCTACGTCTGCTTCTAATCAGCGTCAATACAGGCCGGTCGCGAGCGGTAAGCCAACTTGGCGCCACGGCGTGGCTTGCCTTGCAGGAGGCGTAAGATCCGACCCTTCGGCCTCGGGATTTGCGAAGGCCTCCCCGGTTGTCGCGCCGGTCTGCCCAGTACGCGCGGGACTGGGCTGGGACTTTGGGCGTCTCATTCCGGGAAGCGGCCGCGAAGGAGACCGAAACGGCCGGCTGGGAGAGCGGGGCAGCCCTCCGGCCCCGGGAAACGGGCGGTTTATTTCTCGGGGCGGGCGGTTCGCCCCGGGAGGCGGGCGGCTTGTCCCATGG
>CAXTNS010000705.1:0-3625 GCA_964245465.1 uncultured Thermoanaerobaculia bacterium | reverse complement strand
GCGCTCTGGACTTGGAACCGCCTCCGTCGCCACACCGCCCCGGCCGCCCGCCCCTGCACCTGCGGCGGGCAGAGGGCCGCCCAGGGCGCCACCCAGGGATTCACCCAAGGCTTCACCCAGAATAACGGTCGCTGGATCCGCCGCGGCCGCAAGATCGTCCTGATGGGAGTCTGAGCCATGGCTCTGCCGCCTTCCGTCGCCGACGTCCTGGCCCTGGAGGCACGGGCGCTGCTCACGCGTCTGGGCCGGGTGAAGCCGTTCGCCCTGATCATGCCGATGGTGCCCGCGGCCGGCGTCTCCTCCGAGGCGGCCCAGGCCATCGAGCACCACCTGATCCGCGGGCGCCGGGAGCTGCGGGCGCGGGTCCGCGGCTACCTGCGCTGGCTCGCGAGCCCCCAGGGGAGGGGCTCAACCCCCGCCGAGGCCGGCCGGCGCTACGCCTTCCTGAAGATGCAGTTCAACGCCGGCCTCACCCAGTTCGACATCTTCGCCGACGCCCTCTCCCTGCGCGGCGAAGTGGACAACGGCGTCTGGCTCGCCGGGCTCGACGTGGCCTCGGAGGACGCGATCTCGCTCGCCAGCCGCTTCTACGATCCCCCGCCGGTCGTCACCTATCTCGACCGCGGCCACGGAGCCGCCATCCGCCGCGCCCGCACCCGCCTGCCCGGCGGCGGGGAGAACCCCGTGGCCATCATCCGCGTCCCCCGCGAGCGGATGGTGGGGAGCGGCATCGCCTCCTCCCTCGTCCACGAGGTGGGCCACCAGGGGGCGGCGCTCATCCAACTCGTCGAGTCCCTCCGGCTCACCCTCCAGGCCCGCCAGCGGCAAACCGAAGGGGATGAGCGGATGGCCTGGCAGCTCTGGGAACGGTGGCTCTCCGAGATCGTGGCCGACTTCTGGTCGGTCGCCAAGTTAGGCATCGCCGCCACCCAGGGGCTGATCCAGGTCGTCTCCCTGCCGCGGGCCTTCGTCTTCCGCATCCAGACCGACGATCCCCACCCCTTCCCGTGGGTGCGGGTCAAGCTCTCGGCCGCCGTGGGGAGCTTCCTCTACCCCGATCCCCAGTGGCAGCTCCTCGACCGGCTGTGGGAGTCCTTCTATCCCAGGACCGGCCTCGGAGCCGACCGCCTGCGGGTCATCGCGGCGCTCGAAGCCACGATGCCCGCGTTCATCCGCCTCCTCGCCTACCACCGGCCCGTGGCGCTCCACGGCGCCACGCTCCGCGAGGTCTTCCCCATCACCGAGCGCCAGCCCGAGCGCCTGCGGGCCCTCTACCAAGCCTGGCGCCGCGACAAGACCCTCACTCGCAAGGCGGCTCCCACCCTGGTCTTCGCCGTTCTAGGCCAGGCCAAGCAGGACCGCAAGATGACCCCCGAGCAGGAGAGCGACACGCTGGCGGAGCTCCTCCGCTACTGGGCCCTCAAACGTGCCCTGGGAGACCTCCGCGCCGCGGCCCAGGCGCCCAAGGCGCTCGCCGCCTGAAACCGAACACGACTTCGAAAGGAGATAGAGATGGCCAACGGCAGAAGGAACCTACCCCAAGGGAGGGGAGAGGAACGCGACGTCAGAGTCACCAACACGGTCAACCCCGACCTGGGTCTGGATGAGGCCATTCCGTTCCGCATCGAAGGCCCTCTCGACGCGGACCGGATGCGGCCCATTCCCGTCACCGGCAAGCTCGACGTCAACCTGCAGCGCGCCAACGTCGCCGCCACTTCCGACCGGGCGCTTTGGGTGGGGATCCGCACCCGGACCCGCGCCATCGGCTTCGACAGCTACGCCGATTTCATCAAGCGCGTGCTGAGCGATCCCCTGCCCATGAAGATCGGCTCGGAGGAGCAGGTTCGCGACACGGAGAGTGGCCTGCGGGACCGGCGCTTCAACGAGCGCCTGCTCTTCGGTGTGGACGCCTATCAACTGCTCAAGGCGGCGACGGAGGCGTTCCTGATCCTCCGCTGCGGCGCCCTGTTGGACGGGCCGGTCGACACGGCGGCGTACCAGCAGGTCAGCGAGGAGGGGCGCCTCGGCGAGACCGGTCTCACCCTCGAGCAGGTGCGGCTGCGGCTGGGAGAGTACATGAGCATGAGCAACAAAAATCTCCCCTACATTGACCGCATCCTGGGTCGTTTGTCAGCGGCCGACTTCGCGCGGGATGAGGCGCAGGATCAGGAGGACTTCGGCTGGGTCTTCACCGACGCGACTCTCCGGGCGCGTACCTATGATCCCTGCCTGATCGAGCTGATCTGGTCGTACTGGCACGAGGAGGGCATGCTGGTCCAGGCGATCAACGCCGTCAGCCTGCGCTTCCAGAACAAGCGGCCGAGCGAGCGCAATCCGCTGACCCAGCTCGAGCTCAACCCGCTGCGGCCTCTTTCGAACCTCCTCTGGGGCTACATCCAGGACGAGCCGTTCCGCCTGACCGTGGCGCGCCGGGCCTACGAGTACAGCCACCACTACGGGCTGAGCCTCGTCGGCAAGGCCGTCCCGGCGATGCGGCCGGCGGACAACCGGTCGAAGTTCCTGGAAGCCTTCCACAGCCTCCTGCGCCAGGTGGCGATCTTCTACAAGGCTGATGCCGACACCACGGTGATCGCCGACGGCTTCCCCATCATGAACAGCCTCAAGGAAGTCCACATGCTCCTCGCCGAGGGGGCCCACAACCAGTTCGGCGACCTGCCCTGGACGGCACGGGCGGAGATGCTGATCCAGGAGTGGCTCCTCTCCCGGCGGGAGATGCAGGAGTTCCTGCGCGGACGCGCCATGGTCCCCTACCGGGAGCCCTGGATGGGCCAGGTGGACACCCTGCGCCGGCTCCTGGGTTGGGGGGACACGCCGGTCACCCACTTCCGGGACCTCGGCGTCTACGGCGAGCAGATCCTGCTCTCCATCCGCTACGGCGACTGGATCGACGTCGACGACCAGGATCAGGCGAAGAACTGGGCCCGCTACTGGCGGCCGGAGATCCAGAGCTACATCCACGCCTACCGCGCGGCGACCGGCGTCGACCTCGGCGCCGGCGAGCCCGCCCAACAGCAAGTCGATACCACACTGCCTTCCGTCCTCTTGCAGCGGCGGCTGGCCCAACAGGGTGTGCGATGAGCGGGATCGCCGGTGGCCGACTTCACCTCGGCTCTCTACCTCGGCCTCGCGCACGGGTCCACGCAGCTCCGGCCCTGGCACAGGCTCACGGCGGGCGCACCGGCGGCGCTCGTGCCGCCGGCGGGGTCCCGGTCGGTGGGCCGTCATCTTGCAGCCCTTCTGGGGACGGAGACCGCCACGCTCGGAGTCTCCACCCTCCATCTCTTCTGGGACCTCTTCGGCCAGATCCGGCGTGGACCGGTGCGGATCCTGGCCGACGAGCATCTCTATCCCGTGGGGCATTGGGGGATCGAGCGCGCCACGGCGGCCGGGTTGCCGGCCACGACCTTTGCTCATCACGATCCCTCCTCGCTGGCGCGCCGGCTGGGGAAGTCCGGCTGGCAGGCACCCCTGGTGGTGACGGACGGACTCTGCCCGGACTGCGGCCGGGTGCCGCCTCTCGACCGCTATCTGAAGCTCGTCGAAGAGCGGAGGGGCTGGCTTCTGGTGGACGATTCGCAGGCCCTCGGCCTCCTAGGCCGGGAAC
>CAXTNS010000704.1:0-3641 GCA_964245465.1 uncultured Thermoanaerobaculia bacterium | reverse complement strand
TCCTACTGGAGCTTGGACCATGCGTGCAGTCATGCTGTTGCTGTTGCTGTTGTGCATCTCTCCTGCGGCGGCGGACGAGCAGGTGCTGTTCGCCGCCGGCAAGGACGGCTACCACACCTACCGGATTCCGGCCCTGGCCGTGACGGCGAAGAACGCCCGGCGGCTGGGCGCGGCGGAGCGGGTCTCGCCCGTGCGCACGGACCTGACGGATGGGCTCGATCTCTCCCGGTTCGACCTGGCCGTCAGCAACCCCCCGTACGTGGACCGCTCGGAGATCCCACAGATGTCCGTCGAGGTTTGCAATTTCGAGCCTCAACTGGCACTCTTCCCGCCCGGCTCCGGAGACTCGGTCCTGGCGCGGCTCTTCGCCCGGTGCGCGGAGCTGCGAAGCGGGGTAGCATTGATCGTCGAAATCGGACGCGGCCAGCTCGACGCAGCCCGGCGGCACGCGGAGGCTTCCGGCCTCGACCTCGTCCGCGTGCGGCACGACTATTCCGGGATCCCCCGGGTGCTGGTGTTGCGACGCCTGTAGGAGGCTTGCCGGAAGCGAGGACGTCAAGGACACCAAGGAACCTCAAGGACGATGGGACAAGCGCTCTTCTGTCCTTGTCGTCCTTGGAGTCCTTGAGGTCCTTTCAGCGTTTCTGCGGCGCAGACCCCTGGAGGAGAGGACGGCATGGACAAGTTCCACATCGTAGGACCGACCCGCCTCGCCGGCCGCGTCCGGGCGAGCGGCGCCAAGAACGCCGCGCTGCCGGCGCTCACGGCCTCCCTGCTCACGGACCAGCCGCTGACGTTGCGGCGCGTGCCGGGGGTCCGCGACATCCGGACGATGCTCAAGCTGCTCGACCACCTGGGGGTGGCCGCCGAGGAGACGGCTGCCGAGGATGGCGCAGACGGCGCCATCACCCTCCGCCGGGAGCGGCCCAATCCGGAGCATGACGCTCCCTACGATCTGGTGAAGACCATGCGCGCCAGTGTCCTCTCCCTCGGCCCCCTAGTGGCCAAGGAGGGGCACGCCCGCGTATCGCTGCCCGGCGGCTGCGCCATCGGCGTGCGGCCGATCGACCAGCATCTGAAGGCCCTGACGGCGCTGGGGGCCGACGTGCAGCTCTCCCACGGCTACGTTGAGGCCCGGGCCTCCCGCCTGACGGGCACCCGCTTCCGCTTCGACATGCCCACGGTCACGGGCACGGAGAACGTGATGATGGCCGCCGCTCTCGCGCGCGGCACCACAGTGCTGGAAAACTGCGCCCGCGAGCCGGAGGTGGTGGACCTCGCGAACCTGCTGAACGCCATGGGCGCGCGGATCTCCGGGGCCGGCGAGGAGACGATCACGATCGAAGGCGTCAACGAGTTGGGCGCGGCTGAGCACACCATCATCCCCGACCGCGTTGAGGGCGGCACCTATCTGATCGGCGCCGCGCTGACCCGCGGCGACGTGACTCTCGAAGGGGCCAGCCCGGCCGATCTGGCGCCCCTGCTGGACAAACTGGCCGCCATCGGCGCCATCGTCGAGACCAGGAGCGAGGGGATCCGCGTCTGCGCCGAGGGCGGGCTGCGGGCGACCAACATGGAGACCACTCCCCATCCGGGATTCCCCACCGACCTGCAGGCGCAGTACATGACCCTGATGACCTCGGCCCGCGGAGTTGCCACGATCAGCGAAACCGTGTTCGAAAACCGCTTCCAGCACGCCCCGGAGCTCATGCGAATGGGTGCCGACATCCGGGTGGACGGCGGCAAGGCCATGGTGCACGGCCCTTCGCGGCTCACCGGCGCGAGCGTGATGGCGACCGATCTCCGGGCCTCGGCGTGCCTCGTCCTGGCCGGCGTGGCGGCCGAAGGGGAGACGGTGGTGGACCGCATCTACCATCTGGACCGGGGTTATGAGCGAATGGAATTGAAATTGCAGAGCCTCGGCGCGCGAGTCGCGCGCTGGTCAGTTCCCATGGGCTCCTGAAACGCCCGGATTGCGTCCTGCGCCGGCTCCCTTCAGGGATGCTCGGCACTTTCACTCTTCTTCTCGCAGCCACCGTCGTGGACCCGCGGCCGGAGTTGGTGGAGCTTCAGCTCACCGGCAGGCCGCGCCAGGCCCTCCTGCGCGTGGAGGAAGAGATCTCGGAACGGCCCGAGGCCTCGCGGCGGATGGGGCTCGGTTATCTGCGCGGCCATCTGCTCGAAATCCTCGGCCGGATCGAGGAAGCCGGCCAGGCCTTCGCGGACTCCATGGAGGAGACGCCGGTCCTGAAGCTCTATGGACGCTACCGTTTGGCCGTGGAGCGCGACCGGATGGGCCATCCCGAGGTGGCCGCGGGGCTGGTGGCCACGGTGGCCGCGGGCGATCCGAGCTCTCCCCTGATCCCCGGGGCGGTCCGCCTGCTCGGCCATACCCTGTCCGAAGGCGGCGAATGCCGGCTCCTGCGGGGTCTCAAGGCCGAGGCCATGCCCGCGCCGCAGAGGCGGGAGATCCAGCTCGCGCAAGGCGACTGCGCTCTGCGCGGCACGTACCGCGACCTCGCCCGCGGCCTGTACATGGGCCTGATCGAGGAGGACCGTTCCGACGGGGCCGCGCTGGCCGCCGCCGAGCGGCTGGCCGGCATGGTCTCGGACGCGGAGCGGGGCCGGGTGCCCATGCTGATCGGCATCACCTTCCAGATCCATGGCGAGTCCGGCCGGGCGCTCCGGCACCTCCTGCAAGCCCGCGGCCGCAATGATCGAAATGATCGAGACAACGGCGAGGGGGTTCTCGCGGGGCGGGAGGCCTACGAGACGCAGCTCAGGATCGGCCTCTCGCTGCTTGCTGAGCAGCGCTACGGCGAGGCCTCCCTGGCTTTTGCCCGGCTGGCCGAGATCGCGAGGACGCCCTCCGACCAGGCCCGCGCCTTCTACCACGAGGGGCTGGCCCACGAGCTGCGCGGGGCCTGGCCCGCCGCCAGCTCGCGGTTCCGCGCCGCCTATCAGGCCGAGCCGCTGGGGATGTCATGGGCCGCGCCGTCGCTGCTTGCGGCCCTGCGGCTCGACTGGCGCAGCGGTGCCGAGAATTCCGCCCTGTCCCTCTATCAGCGGCTCGCGGCGCGGCAGGAGTGGCGCGGTGAGGCGGCCCGTGCGGCCCTGTTCCTCGCCTCCTCGGACGTCGTCCGCGGCCGGCACGACCGTGCCCGCCCCTGGCTCGCCCAAGCCGCTCTCGGTACGCGGGACGACCGGCTGGAGGCCTCCTACTGGGGCGGCCGGCTGGCCGAGCTCGACAACGACCCGCGCGGGGCCGTGCTCCGCTACGCCGACCTCCTCCGTACCGACCCGTACCACCCGCTCGCCCGGTCGGTTCGCGCGCGCCTCGCCGTGCCCCCGCTCGCCCGGGTGGCGGATGCCGAGGGGCGGCGGCTCGCGGGCTCGCCCATCGCGACCGACGTCTATGCCGCCTGGCTGCTCCTGGGGGACGAGCCGGCCGGCCAGCCGGCTCGGCGCAAGCTGGAGCAGATGCTCTCCCTGGACCGGAGCGCGGCACCCTACCTGAGGCTGGCCGAGGTGCCGGTGCCCGGACTGGTCCGGGTGGAGGCCGTCGGCGCGAAGAGCTAGAGCGTCCGGACCGCGGCCAGCGCTCTGTCCACATCGGACTCGTTGGTCAGGATGCTGGGACC
>CAXTNS010000703.1:0-3642 GCA_964245465.1 uncultured Thermoanaerobaculia bacterium | reverse complement strand
ACCGGCTCGAACAGGTCCTCGTCGAGGCGGAAATGGGCTCGGCCTCCGTTCCGGAAGACGTAGAGGCGGTCGCCCAGGAGCAGGAGATCGAGGTCGCCGTCGAGGTCCAGGTCCAGCAGGTTGCCCTGGAACATCTGGCCGTCGCCCAAGGGGACGTCCAGCCCTGAGCCGGCGGTGGCCTCTTCCAGGCGTCCGCCGCCGCGGTTGAGCAGCAGGGTCAGCTCGTTGCCGTTGCCCGGCAGCACGCCGTCCGGATCGAGGTCGCCGTCCAGGTCCCCCCACAGGGCGAGCATCTCGATGCCGCGTTCGCCGGTCGTGGAGGGCCACCGCGCCCATCGCTGAAATCGGCCGCCACCGTCGTTGAGGTAGACCGGGTTGTCGAGGAGTCTGGGGCCGGGCAGGGAGCTGCGGACGAGGTACAGGTCGAGATGGCCGTCCCGGTCCAGGTCGAGGAAGTGGGCGGAGTCGTCCGAGCCTCCGAGCGGCTCCAAGGGGAAGGGCTCGGGACCGGCGAACAGGCCTCGCCCCTGGTTGCGGTAGAGCCAGGCCAGGGCGGGATTGGCGCCCAGCACCCGCCGGCCGAGGTCCCCATCCCCTTCCACGTCCCCCCACCGCGTCCCCTGGAGGGCCGGCCCGGCCGGGGACCCTGGGAGGGCCGGCAGGCCCGCCATCTCGATGAAGCCCGCCGGGCCACGGTTCTCGTAGAGGCTCACGGCCGTGAGCTGCTGCGAGAAGAGGTCCAGATCGCCGTCGCCGTCCACGTCCAACGCCCCAACCCGGCGTCCGGGCTGCCGGGCCATGGGATAGGCCCCCAGGCCGCTCACGTCGCGCAGGAGGGGGTGCCGCCGCGTGGTGGCGCGCAGGACCATCCCGTCGGCGGCGATCCATCCTTCCTCCGGCGAGACCATCACCACGTCGTAGAGATCCGCCACGGTGGGGGAGAGCTGGGGACGCCAGACGTTGCCGTCGTAGCGCAGGATCGTCCCCTGGCCTCCCACCGCCCAGCCGTCGCTGGACGAAGTCATGGCGATCCCCAGGAGAGGGCGGGATTCCGGCAGCTTCCACCGCTGCCAGCGCGCGCCGCCGTAGCGGGCGATGAGGCCCTTGCCGCCCACGATCCAGCGATGGCCGTCCGCCCTCACGTCGAGGTCGTAGAGCTGCTCCGAGCGCAGGGCCGCTGGCACCGGCACGGTCCGCCAGAGGCCGTCCCGGTAGCGGGCCACGAAGCCCTGGGTGCCCACGGCCCAGCCTTCCGCCGCGCTCAACATCTTGAGGGCGAGGACGTTGAGCCCGCGGCGCTCCCCTTCACCGAGGTCGAGGGTCTCCCGGCGCCAGTGTCCCGCGGTGTAGTGCAGGAAGCTTCCGTGGTTGCCGCCGACCCAGCCCTCGTGCGCGGAGACCATGTCCATGGCCTGGGGCCAGATCCCGGGGACGACGCGCTCCTCGCTCCAGCGCCGCCCATCGTAGTGTCGGAGGGTCAGACCGCCGTACGTGGATTCTTCGGACGCCGAGGAGGCGCAGAGCCAGAGGGTGCCCGCGGGGTCGGAGTCGAGCACGAACGTCCGGCCGGCCTGGGAGGGGATGGGGACGCTTTGCCAGGCCGAGGCCTCTCCCGGGGGCCTGCGGTAGATCAGCCCGCCGGTGCCGCTGATAACGCCGGGGGAGACGGTGCCGCCCAGCCAGACCTCGCCGTCCGCTCCTGGAACGAGCCGCTGGCGCCATTCCGAAAAGGCGAGGCCCCGGTTTTCGATGGTCCAGGTGACGGGGGGAAGGGATTCGGCTGTGGCGGAGCCGCCGGGCAGGGGCCCGGCGCCGCCCCGGGGGGGGGGCAGGAGGAGGGCCCCGGGAATGGACGGGCACGGACGAACTGTAACGGCTTCAGCGCGAGGCGCAGGCCTCCACTTCGACCTCTTCGAAGATGGGCTTGGACTCTGCCTGCCTGGTTTCCGTGGGGGTGCTCTTGCCTTGGGCGGACGTGATCAGGGCCACGCCGGCCAGGATCACCGCGGCGGAGATCAGGGTGCCCGCCGTCAGCGGCTCGCCCGCGAAGGCCCAGCCCAGGAGGACAGCCACCACGGGGTTGACGTAGGCGTAGGTCGAGACCAGCACCGGCGGGGCCACGCGCATCAGCCAGACGTAGGCCGTGAAGGCCACGATGGCCCCGAAGACGATCAGGTAGCCCAGAGAGAGGGCCGACCGCAGCGAGACCTTGGACAGGGCGAACCGGGCGGGCTCGCCGGTGAGGGTGGAGGCGATCAGCAGCAGGGTGCCGCCGCCCAGCATCTGCATCCCGGTCGCGGCCAGGGGCGAATCGGGAAGGGGCGCCCGCTGGCCGTAGAGCGAGCCCCAGGCCCAACTCAGGGAAGCCAGCACCAGGACCGCGGCGCCCACCGGGTCGATGGCAGCGCCCGCAGATACCCCGCTGGGACGCACCAGCATCACCAGGCCGGTGAAGCCCAGCAGCATGCCCGCGATGACGCGCGGGTTGGGGCGCTGGCGGCCGGAGCGCAGCCAGACCAGGACCACGATCCAGATCGGCTCGGTCGAGATCAGCAGGGCCGCGAGCCCGGAGTCCACCTTCTGCTCGGCCCACACCACGCCGCCGTTGCCCGCGAGCAGGAGGAAGGCGCCGACCAGGAAGGCCGAGCGCCAATGGATGAGCTTCGGCCGCGGCGCTCCCCGCAGGCGCGCCCAGCCGTAGAGCAGCGCGCCCGCCGTCAGGTAGCGGGTCGCGGCCATCAGGAAGGGCGGGACCGTCTCGATCGCGAAGCGGATCGCGAGGTACGTCGAGCCCCAGATCACGTAGACGGCGCCCAGGGCGAGCGCCACTTTGAGCACGGACGCGCGCAGCGTCCCAGCCTTGTCTGTCATGGGAACACCTCCTCCTCCTCAAGCGTCACCCGGGGAGATTCCAAAGGCAGGCGGGCGCTCTCGCGCACCGTCTCCAGGACGATGGTCGTGCGGGTCGACTGCACGTCGCCCGTCGAGCCGATCCGTTCGCGCAGCAGCCGTCCGAGCGACTTGGCGTCCGGCATGCGCACCTTCAGCAGGAAGCAGTCCTCGCCCGCGATGTGGTGGGCCTCCTGCACCTCCGGGATCTGGGACAGCAGCTCGACGGTCTTCGCCTCGCCGTCGAAGTCCCGCGAGCGGACGAACACGAAGGCGAGCACGCCCAGCCCCAGCGCCTCGGGATTGATCCGGGCCTCGTAGCCCAGGATCACGCCCTTGGCCTCCAGGCGCCGGATCCGCTCGAGCACGGCGGAAGGCGCCATGTCGATCTGCCGGGCGATCTCAGCGTTGGAGGTCCGGGCATTCTGCTGAAGGATGTTCAGGATCTGGCGGTCGATTTCGTCGATCATTCGTAGATCCCCCTAGACTAGAGAATATACAACGGGTTTAGGTCTTTGGCAAGGAGCATCCTTCGGCAGATCGACCGCTTTGGCGAAGATGATTCGGCTCTAGGAGCCGGTGGACCTCGGGAACTATTCTCCCACTTCCCCCTTCTATTTCTATATGGGGATATTTACGAGTAAGAGCCTTAGCCTCTACGGAGGAATTCTGCTGCCTGCTAGGGACGGACCACCCTACCTTTGGACGGGACTCCCTCCACCCGAAGTTGGAGGGCCATGGTTCTTCCTCCAC
>CAXTNS010000702.1:3271-3642 GCA_964245465.1 uncultured Thermoanaerobaculia bacterium | reverse complement strand
CCGTACAACCGAAAACGTACGCACCCACCGAAAGGCCGGGAACCAGCAGGAGCCCACCCGCCGTCAGCAGCAGGAGGATCGCAACGATCACGAGATCCCGCCCTCCTTGGGCATTCGTCTCATACCAGACGGCTGGATCGCTGAGAGCGGCCCGGGTCCGAACCCCATATACATAGTTCGGCGGGACAGACCGGCGCAGCAACGGGATCGCCAGGACGATGAAGATTGCGGCGACGAGGCAGAATATTGAAAAGACGAAGAGATGCACGGGCAACCTCCTCTCACGGTCTTCATGAACGACGGTATGGATCATCCCCATCTGCCCTTCGAAGAGACGGCGCACCCGGTGTATGACGCCGCAAAGACCGGGG
>CAXTNS010000702.1:2445-3261 GCA_964245465.1 uncultured Thermoanaerobaculia bacterium | reverse complement strand
CCCTCCCCGCCCCCCCACCACCCGGGTCCCACATCCGTGGGGGCGTCTCCTCGAAGGGTATATCCAAACGATTCAAGGCAACCGATTGGACCTCCCCGCCCAAAGAACCAATCCTACAGCCCCGCCATCCGGGCCTCAAACGCCCCAATATCCTCGTAATACCGGCGCGCGATCTCCGGCGAGGCGGGATTGGTATAGATCTCCGCCACAGGCTCCTCGATCAGCTTCACGATCGCGGCCGCCACCTCCTCGGGAGTTTGAGGCTTCATCGGCCCGGGCGGCGGCGGTCCTGCCGGAGTCCCACCTAGAGCGTTCTGCGCGAAATCCGTCGTGACCATCCCCGGCATCACGAGCGAGACGTGAATGCCCGGATACTCGCGCCGGAGATCCACCCGAAGATTGGCCGTCAACGAATTGAGGGCTGCCTTGGCCGCACTGTAGACCGAGCGGACGGTGGCGAGAGGGACCCGTCCCAGGAACGACGAGATATTGATGAGGTGTCCCGATCCGCGCTCCTTGAAATGCGGCACGATGGCCTGCATCCCATAAAGAGCGGACTTCGTATTGACGAGCATCATCTCGTCGAAATCCTCGTCCGTGATGTCGAGAACGCTCTTCGTGATACCCCGCCCGGCGTTGTTGATCCAGACGTCAATATGCCCGAAGGCCTCGATGGTCCGATCCCGTAGATGCTCGATGTCGATGCGACGGCGGACGTCTGTGACGACGGTAATAGCTTCGGTTCCGGATTGGGAGGCTACGTCGGAGAGTTCTTTTTCGCGACGGGCCGCGAGAGCCAGACGGTGGCCTTGGGCT
>CAXTNS010000702.1:0-2435 GCA_964245465.1 uncultured Thermoanaerobaculia bacterium | reverse complement strand
CTCCGAGTTGTCGGGCTAGCTCGGCGCCGATACCGGAGCTGGCTCCGGTGATGACGATTATTTTGTTCATTGTGAGCTTCTCCTGTCGGATCTGGTCAAAACCGCCATCCGTTCCGTGTCATGAACCCTTCAAGATCCGTGCACTGGACTCCGAAGTGCTGGCAGACGTTCGGGATCCTGGCCGAATTCGGCCTCAATTCTTCCTCGGATACCACGCAACCTTCACGGACACGAGCCGCGGCAATGAGAAAAGGATCTGCCACCGGTTGACCCTTGAGGCGCTGCTTTTCGCCCACCAGCGTCTGGAAGTGCCGCACCGTAAAGATCTCGCGGACGAAGTTAGCCTCTTCCGCGGTCGGCGAGACGAAATAGATTTGTGAACCTCGATCCATTCCCGTAGCGGGCCGTCCTGCAACTGCAGATCCAGCTCATTGAACACTTCGCGAACGGAGATCACCAAGCCTTCTGACACGGCTGTCCCAAAGAGCTGCCACAGCGAAGGGAATAGCTTGGGGTAGTAATTGCCGAGGACGCGAAAGCTGTTCGTATCAAAGACGTAGATCACGCCAATAACCTAAGCAGCCGTTTTAGCAAGAAGCCGCTGTTCAAGGCCAGGAACGCTCTTGGGACGGACATTCAGGTGGTCCGCCAACTGTTCCAGCGAAAGCGCACCTTCATAGAAACGTCGAAAAGCCAGGCGCAGGTAGGTGTCCCCCAGATAGACGGCATGAGTTGCATAGTAATTGCCGCCGTCACCTGCCTGCGCTCGCGCGTTCCTGGCCTCCGCCACCCACTCCCGCGCCTTGGCCGCATAGTACTCCTGGGAGACCAGCCCCTCGTCCAGATACCTACGGAGAATCACCTCCCGGCTTACTTTGAAATATTGCGCAAGCTCGCCGAAGAGATTCTCGTCCGGGGCTCGATTCCCGGCGATCCTGCGCATCTCAGAAAGTGGAACCAGTACATCCGCGGCGAAGCGGTTGCAGAAGACCTCGATCCTCTGGGCTTCTCCGGTGAGAGAGCCAATGTAGCTGTCGTCAGCCTTCGTTACACCGTTCGTGGCGAACAGGATATGCGCCAGCTCATGGAACAGAGTAAAGATCTGGCGCGTGGCGGGAAGGCTGTTGTTGATATAGAGGACCGGAAATTCTGCGTCATAGAGGCAGAATCCCGAGACGTCATCCTGCTTGAACGCGTCCTTGAAGACGAAGACTCCCTTCTCTTCAATCGCCGAACGCCACCCTCTGAAAGCCTCTGCCGGTCCCCGCCACTCTCTGGCCTGAGTCTCAAAGCTGATCCCAAGGTACTGGCGGGCTTCCTGAGCCACCTGAGCACTGGAACGGCCTCGGACATTGATGTCGCGAAAAATCACAGACCGTGCAGGGTTGGCCCCGCCGTTGAGCTCGTAAAGAGAGAGTTGGAAGGATCGCGCCTGCCGGATCTTGTATCTCGTATCCGCGCTCAGATCTTCTAACTCGAAATCAGGAAGGGTCCTGAACGAATGCTCCGGATCTGGCTCATCCGGAGGCTCCGGAAAGAAGAAGAGCGCTATGGGACGCCTATAGATCTTGTAGGCCAGCGTCTCGAGCTGAGGGTAGGTCGGAGCCGCCGCGCCCGATTCCCAAGCCGCGATGACCTCCGGCGGCTTGCCCAGAGCTTCGGCAACCTCCTCGATCCTCTTCCCGGTTCGCTCTCTGGCCCAGACCAGGAGCCGGGGAGTGATGGCTGTCACGGCTTGTCCCATATCAGGTACTCTCTACCAAGTACGAGTATAGCGAAAAAGCGGGTCCATGGACAGCCATCTTGGATTGGCGCTCACCTTCCTCTGGCGTCAATATGCCCGAAGGCCTCGATCGTCCGGTCCCGCAGATGCTCGATGTCGGTGCGACGGCGGATGTCTGTGACGACGGTGATTGCTTCGGTTCCGAATTGTGAGGCTACGTCGGCGAGCTCTTTTTCGCGACGGGCTGCAAGGGCCAGACGGTGGCCTTGGGCTCCGAGTTGGCGGGCTAGTTCGGCTCCGATGCCGCTGCTGGCTCCGGTGATAACGACGACTTTGCTGCTATTCATGCTCCTCCTCTAACGGAATAAGCTTTTCGGTGTATTTTGGTCTCAGTCAAGTCACATTCCCCAGAGACGAAGCGTGCTGAAAGTCTACCGAAGGAGGCATTTTTCTTGATAAGCATTTCGCGATAATTCATGAGGTGCTCGAAGATGTCTTCTTGTTCTATACACCTGCCATCAGTATCCAAAGCGACCACGGCAAGGCTGAGTTTATGCCCTCCGAACGCACTTGCAGCTCGATCTCTTATATTCCACAATGTCGCTTCCCATCCAGCAACGGCGCTTCCCGTCAAAGCTCTAAATTGTTCATGTACATTACCCTAGCGTTGCATTGTCTGTGAGTCATCAAGCTGCTTGAAGTGTCTCAAAGT
>CAXTNS010000701.1:721-3646 GCA_964245465.1 uncultured Thermoanaerobaculia bacterium | reverse complement strand
CGAAGCCCGGAGTGCGGATGGCGGCTCCCAACAGGTGGTGAACCGCTTCGGACCGGCTGAGCGGCTCGACCTCTCCTTCCGGCCGGAGACTCCGCGTCAGGCCCCGCTTGAGGACAATCAGGCGGGTAATCCCTGCCAGAGGTATGTCAGCCGTGTCAGGGAAGGGGTAGTAATCCCTGGGATAACCGGCCGGACGGGGCGGCAGCCTTTCGAGCAGGCGGGGAGAGTACTCGGTGTCCATGTGGAGGGCGCGGGGGAAGACCTCCGGGGTCAGCGAGCCGTGCCGGATGGGGCAGAGGTCGTCCGTGCCGAGCCGCAACCCGCTCGTCCACAGCCAGAGGGTGAGGCTGGTCTTGCCCGCGCCCGACTCGCCGATGACGAGACAGGTGCCGCCGGGTGTCTCCACGGCTCCCGCGTGCAGCACCCAGAGACCCTGAACGCGCCGGAGGGCCTCGTCGATCAGGCGGTACTCGGCGTGCGAGCTGAGCGGGTCGGTGACCTTCGTCAGGTCCCAGCGCAAGCCGCCGCCGTCGAGGAAGGTCCCGTCCACGGTCTCCTCGAGACGGAAATCGAGGATCTCACCGCCTCCGCCGGTATCTCCCCCAGTACGGGGAAAACCGGCAAGCAAGGCGTCTAGATCAGCTTTTTCTTCAGGAGGCAGACCCCGGCAACGGAAGGAAGTACCGAGGATGATGGAAGGAATTTCCTCTATGCCCATTGCAGAAACTGCATGGCTTCCAGCTCGCGGAGGGAGGCCAGCAGGGCGATCTCATCGATGAAATCGCCCGGAAACACTTGGCTCATTTCTTGCACAACCATGTCAAGAGTATGTTGACCATCGGCGAAACTGCAGAGCAAAGCAGCGGTATAATTGAGGCTGAGGCTGGTGTCCAGCTCTTGGGAGTACAGCACCGCGCTCCCGTCCCCCAGCGGTTCCAGGCGCACGCCCGGCCGCAGGGAGAACGTGGAGCCGGGGCCGGGGCGCTCGTCCCGGTCGGGTTTGCCTTCGAGGGAGTCCAAGAGTCGGTCCTGCCTTCGCTTCCGTGGGGTGGTAGGCTCTCGATCAGCCGGTGGCGGCATGTCTGGTGCGCGACCGCCACGCGAACTATAAGACTACCCCCCAAAGGGGTCAAGACAAGGAGGTGAACATGGGCAACCACAGCTCGCTTACGGATCGCCGCGACTTTCTCAAGCGTGCGATCCAGGGCGCCGGACTCGCTTTCGCGGCTCCTGCCATTCTCTCGTCGCTGGGCTCCAGCGCTCTGCACGCTCAGGCGAGCGGGCCGGGTGGAGCGGCCACGGGCCGTCCGTACGGCAGTGACGGTGGAGCCATGGAATAAAGCTCCGCTTCTCCGGTTGCGTGGTCGCCGCGATCACCCCTGACCCCGCTCTCTCTGGAGGGCGGGGTTTTTCTCTTTTCCGATAGCGCGGTATAGTGCCCGCCTCAACCGCGGAGCCCTGTCGCAATTGACCTCGTCCCAGCCGCTGGAGATCCTCGCCGTCTACGGCACCCGCCCCGAGGCGATCAAGATGGCGCCCGTCATCGAGGCCTTGAAGCGCCGGCCGGACGCCTTTTCGGTACGCGTGTGCGCTACGGGTCAGCATCGGGAGATGCTCGACCAGGTGCAGGAGATCTTCGGCCTCCAGCCGGACCTGGACCTCAATCTGATGCGCCACGACCAGACGCTCAACGGCCTCGCCGCCGCGGCCCTGGAAGCCGTGGACGGCCTCCTGGCCGCCGCTGCGCCGGACTGGCTCCTCGTCCAGGGCGACACCACGACCGCCATGACCGCGGCCCTGGCCGCGTTCCACCGCGGCGTGCGGGTGGGCCACGTCGAGGCCGGCCTGCGCACGGGCGACCTCCGGAGGCCGTTCCCGGAGGAGGCGAACCGGCGGGTCATCGATCTCCTGGCCGACGCCCTGTTCGCCCCCACGGAGCGCTCCCGGGACGCCCTGCTCGCGGAAGGGTGCGACGAGGGGCGCGTCCACGTGGTGGGCAACACGGTGGTCGACGCGCTCGCCACCCTCGCTCCCGGTCCGGCAGCCGAGGGAGAGCGGCCCGAGGTGCTGATCACCGTGCACCGCCGGGAGAGCTTCGGCGAGCCCCTGCGGGGGATCTTCACGGCCCTGCGCCGGCTGGCCGGGAGCTTCCCGGAAGTCCTCTGGATCTATCCCGTTCACCGGAACCCCAACGTGCGGGGGCCAGCCTTCGAGATCCTGGGCGGACTGCCCAACCTGGAGCTGCGCGACCCGCTCGACTACCGCGAGCTGGTGGCCCTGCTCGCGCGCTGCCGGTTCGCCCTGACGGACAGCGGCGGCATCCAGGAGGAGGCGCCGGCCCTGGGCAAGCCCGTGCTCGTGCTGCGCGACACCACGGAGCGGCCCGAAGGGGTGGACGCCGGGGTGGCCCGCCTGGCCGGTACGGACCCGGAGCGGATCTTCACGGAAGCTTCGCGCCTGCTGACCGACCGCTCGGCGTACCTGGCCATGGCGCGGGCGGTCAACCCCTACGGCGATGGCCGGGCCTCGGAGCGGATCGCGGCGATCCTGGCCGGCGAACCCTGGGAGCCGTTCCGGCCCGGGGCCTCCTGAGCCCTTTGAGCGATCCGAGCCATGCCCTCCAGGATCCTGATCGGCGGCTACTACGGCCACGGCAACGCGGGCGACGAGGCCCTCCTCGCCGCCATGCTCCGCGAGCTGCGCGCCCTGCGCCCGGGCCTCGAGTTCACCGTGGCCTCGGGCGATCCGGAGCGCACGCGGGCCGAGCACGGAGCGCAGGCCGTGGCGGCCACGGACCTGCCGGCGCTCGCCGAGGCCATCCGGGAGAGCGGGCTGGTGATCGTGGGGAGCGGCGGACTGTTCCAGGACTACTGGACCGTGCCGGCCGAGACGTTCCTGACGGCCCGCCAGGGCGGCCTCTACTCC
>CAXTNS010000701.1:0-711 GCA_964245465.1 uncultured Thermoanaerobaculia bacterium | reverse complement strand
CTCCTATGTCGTCTATCCGGTTCTGGCATCTCTCCTGGGCCGTCCGGCCATGATCTACGCCGTGGGCGTGGGACCGCTGGGGACGGAGGAGGGGAGGCGGCTGACCCGGGTGGCTTTCGAGCTGAGCCGGGCGGGCACCGTGCGCGACGCCCGCTCGCTGGCCCTGCTGGAAGACCTCGGCGTGACCGGCGCCGTGCTGTCCGCGGATCCCGCCTTCCTGCTGGACCCGGCGCCGGCCGTGGAAGTCGACGTCCTGCTCAGGGACCTGGGGATCGGCGGCGGCGAGACGCTGACGGGGGTTGCCCTGCGCCACTGGGACTTCGGGATCGAGCCCGGCGCCGGGGGGGCCGAGGTGGCGCGCGGGCTCGGCCGATATCTGAGGGAGCTCGCGGCGTCCTCCGGCGTTCCCGGCCGGCTGCTCTTCCTGCCCTTCCAGAGCGAAGAAGGGGCGGGGCGGTACGAGGACGACCTCGCCGTGGCCCGGCGCGTGGCGGGCGCGCTCCGGGACCGGGACCGGGCCGTGGTCGTCGACCGGAGCCTGCGTCCGGAAGAGCTGGCGGGCCTGCTGTCGCGGTGCGGCCGGGTGCTCGCCATGCGCTTCCACTCCGCCCTGTTCGCCCTCGCGGCGGGCGTGCCCACGGCCGCCCTGGCCTATGACCCCAAGGTGACGGCCCTGATGGAAGACGCCGGCCTCCCCGAGCTGGCTCTGCC
>CAXTNS010000700.1:783-3671 GCA_964245465.1 uncultured Thermoanaerobaculia bacterium | reverse complement strand
GGAGAGGGCGCCGGAGCCGGCGTGGCGGCGGGGCGGGGCGGCATGGAGGTGGACTCGGGATGGACGGGGTCGTCACTCTTCTTCCAGACCATAACTTCTCCTTCTTCTTCGAAAAACAATTGGGGAGTGAGCAAAAGGAGGGTAGGGGCGTGGCGGGAGGATGTCAAGGCGAAAATTGACTTTTGGCTATATTTTCGGGGGCTCGACCGTGCCTGCGCGACCTCACCCCAACCCCTCTCCTGAAGGAGAGGGAGAAAGACCAGCCTGAGCCCCTCTCCTTCAGGAGAGGGGTTGGGGTGAGGTCGCGCAGGCAGGGCCGCCCAGCAGAGGCGGGGATGGAGCGCACGCCCCTACACCAGCCGGGCGTTCAACGTGATCTCCACCCCGCCCAGAGCCTGGGAAACCGGGCACCCTTCCTTGGCCTTGCGGGCGTGCTCCTGGAAGGTGGCGTCGTCGATGTTGGGGATGGAGGACTCGTTGTCGAGCTCGATGCGGGTGATCTTGAAGCCTTCGCCGACCTTTTCGAGGTGGACCTTGGCATTGGTGGCGACGCGGGTGGGGGTGAAGCCCGAGCGGCCGAGGCCGGCGGAGAGGGCCATGGAGAAGCAGCCGGCGTGCGCGGCGCCGATCAGCTCCTCGGGGTTGGTGCCTCCCGCCTCCTCGAAGCGGGAGCCGAAGGAGTAACGGCCCTCGTAGGCGCCGCTCCCCAGCTTGACCGTGCCCTGACCCTCTTTGAGACTCCCTTCCCAAACAGCACTGGCTTTACGTACCGGCATGATTCTCCTCCTATCCCTCGAATCGAAGGCTTATGGGTTTTTCGGTGGCCTGGCGGCGCGGAATTCGAGCTTGGTGTCCGGCGGCAGCTTGCGGACCTCGGTGATCTCGACCGGTCTGTCGGCCTCCCAGCTCACGTGGAGCTTCACCTCGATCTTGTCGTTGGCCTGGATGCCTTGGAGCGGCACGCCCTGGGCCACGGGGAACGGCATGGCCATGGTGTCCATGCCCTCGACCTTGCCGCTGCGGCCCACCCAGTCGTCGATGGCCTCGTGGTAGATGTAGAGGCCGGTGGCGGCGTCGGGAGGCTGCACCACCTGGGCGCGCACGGTGTAGTCGCGCGCCCCCGTCTCCGTCTTGGGGCCGCACCCGAGGGCCGTAATAACTGTGATCAGCGCGATCAGGATCGTTCTCCGCATCGCTCCTCCGTCGAGGGCGGATCGTAGCATGGGGCGCTTTAGAAAAAAGGACACCAAGGACGGCAAGGACCTCAAGGACAGGCAACACGGCCTTCACCGCGCGTCCTTGGTGTCCTTGTTGTCCCTGGTGTCCTTGCTGCCACCGCCGCTCGCCGGAGAGTCAGCGCCTCCGGCAGAGGGAACGCTTGGTATAAGGTAGCGCCGGAAGGAGGCACCGGGATGAGCGAACGAGCAGATCTCCGGCTGGGGCAGTACGAGGGTGCGGTCGAGGCGCGGCTGGCGAAGTGGCAGGAGGAGGGTTTCGGCAAGCGTCTCTGGGAAAAGGATCATCAGCTCTGGTCGGAACAGCCGGTGCCGGAGCTGACGGACCGGCTGGGGTGGCTGGAGCTGCCGGATACGATGATGGCCGAGGCGGGCCGGCTGGCGCGGTTCGGCCGCGAGGCGGCGCAGGAGGGCATCCGCGAAGCCGTGGTGCTCGGCATGGGCGGATCGAGCCTGGCGCCCGAGGTCTTCGCGCGGACGTTCAGCCCGGCGTTCGGCAATCCGGCGGTGACGGTGCTGGACAGCACCCATCCCGACGCGGTGCGCGCCCTGGCCGCGCGTCTCGATCCCGAAAAGAGCGTTTTCCTGGTGTCGAGCAAGTCGGGCACCACGACGGAGACGCTGTCCTTCTTCTATACCTTCTGGGATTTGCTGGCGAAGCTTCCGGATCGGGGCCGGCACTTCGCGGCGATCACCGATCCCGGCACGCCGCTGGAGAAGCTGGCCCGCGAGCGGGGCTTTCGGGACGTGTTCAGCGCTCCGCCGGACGTGGGCGGCCGCTACAGCGCCCTGACGCCGTTCGGCTTGGTGCCGGCGGCTCTGCTGGGAGTGGACGTGAGCCGCCTCCTCTCGCGAGCGCGGGAGATGGCGGGTCTCTGCGGTCCGGCCCGGGAGGCCTCGGCCAATCCCGGCCTTCGTCTGGGCGCGGCCCTGGGAGAGCTGGCCCTCGCCGGCCGCGACAAGGTGACCTTCATCACTTCGCACTCGATCGCGTCGCTGCCGGACTGGATCGAGCAGCTCATCGCCGAGAGCACGGGCAAGATCGCGTTGACGGATGGCCAGCATCGGGGCATCGTGCCGGTCGCGGGCGAGCCCCTGGGCGGGCCGGAGTCCTATGGGGACGACCGCTTCTTCGCGGCCCTTCTGATGAAGGGGGACGACGTCTCGGGGATCGAGGAGCGGCTCGTGGCGTTGAAGGAGGCCGGCCATCCCGTGGCCCGCTTCCACCTCTCCGACCGGTACGACCTCGGGGCCGAGATGTTCCGCTGGGAGGTCGCGACCGCCGCGGCGGGCGCCGTGCTGGGGCTCAACCCCTTCGACCAGCCGGACGTGCAACTGGCCAAGGAGCTGTCCAACAAGGCCATGAAGGAAGGCCTTCAGGCCTCCTCCGCGGGGGAGGTGGGCACCGAGGATTCCACCGCTCTGGCCGCCGCGCTGGCCGGCTGGGTGCGCAAGGCTCAGCCGGGGGACTACCTCGGCCTCCACGCCTACCTCTCCCCGACGCCTCGCACGACCGAGGTGCTGCACGCCGTCCAGGCCCTGCTGCACGAGAAGACCCGCCTCGCCGTCACGGTCGGCTATGGTCCGCGCTTCCTCCACTCGACGGGCCAACTCCACAAGGGCGGTCCGGACCGCTGCCGCTTCCTCCAGTTC
>CAXTNS010000700.1:0-773 GCA_964245465.1 uncultured Thermoanaerobaculia bacterium | reverse complement strand
GACCTGCCTGTTCCGGAGACTGGCTACACCTTCGGCACCCTGATCCGGGCTCAGGCCGATGGGGATCGCCAGGCGCTGGAGCAGCGGGGACGGACGGTGCTGCGGGTGCAGCTTGGGAAGGAGGAGGACCAGGGGCTCTACCGGCTGCTTCAGGATGTGGGGGCGGCGTTTTGAGGGTCCGATGATCCTGGCCGGCGACGTCGGAGGCACCAAAAGCAACCTCGGTCTCTTCGAGACCGTGGACGGCCGCCTGCGCCACGTCCGTTCCGCCAAGTACCGCAGCGCCGAGTTCCCCGGCCTCACGGCGGTGATCGATGCCTTTCTCGCAGAGGGATCCGCAGAGCTCAAGGCGGCCTGCTTCGGCATCCCCGGCCCGGTGATCGGCAACCGGGCGAGCACGACCAACCTCCCCTGGCTGGTGGATGGTGCCCAGGTTGCCGCCGAGGCCGGGGTGCCGGTGGTGGCGCTGATCAACGACCTCGTGGCCACGGCCGAGGGCCTCTCCCTGCTGGAGGAGGACGAGGTGGCCGTCCTTCAGGCGGGGACCCCGCAAGCGGAGGGCAACCGGGCACTCATCGCGGCGGGCACGGGCCTCGGGATGGCGTTGATCCCGCGGGTGGGCGAGCGCTGGGTGCCGGTGCCTTCCGAGGGCGGGCACATGGATTTCGCCCCCCGCACCGAGGAGGAGATCGGCCTGATGCGCCATCTGCGGGAGCGGTTCGGCCGGGTGAGCGCGGAGCGGGTGGTCTCGGGGATGGGCCTCTACAACGTCT
>CAXTNS010000699.1:0-3680 GCA_964245465.1 uncultured Thermoanaerobaculia bacterium | reverse complement strand
CGGGGATCTCATTGCGGTCGTACCAGGCGTCTTCGAAGTCGGTGCCGAGGCCGACGTGCTCTTCTCCTCCGAGCTCGATCAGACGGACGATGTGGTCTACGAAGAGGGAGAGGGGGACCTTGGGGAGGGGACGGTCGTCGAAGAGGCGGGACCTTTCCTTCCATAGCTTCTGGGGGTTGCGGAGGTACTCCTCTTCGGTCTCCTGGAGGATGGGCTTGACCTCCTTGCCGCGCTCGGCGTCCGCCCTGGAGGCTTCGGGGGAGACGAAGGCAGGGTAGGAGTTGGCCATCACCAGGCCGCCCTTCCTCGCGATCTCCTTCACGAGATTGTCCGGCAGGTTGCGGGGGTGGTCGCAGATAGCGCGGACGGAGCTGTGGCTCGCAATGACCGGGCCGGGTGAGACGTCGAGGACGTGGAGGACGGCCTGGTCGGAGACGTGCGAGACGTCGGGCAGGATGCCCAGGCGGCTCATGCGCCAGACGATCCCCTCGCCTTCGCTCGAGAGGCCGTTGTGGATGGGCGCGTCCGTGGAGGCGTCGCACCACTCGTGGCTCGCCCAGTGGGTGAGGGTGACGTAGCGCACGCCCATCTTGGCGCACTGGTCGAGCGCGCCGGGCACGCTCAGGGGACGGCCGTTCTCCAGGCCGAAGAGGACGGCGACCGCGCCGCGCCGGGCGGCCTTCTCGAGGTCGGCGGCCGAGGAGACCTGGACGAGCTCGCCCGGGATCAGGGCCTCGGAGGAGATCCGGTAGAGCTCCTGGACGTGCGCCCAGCCGCGCTCGGCGTCCAGGGGGGCGGGCACGTAGAGGGCGAAGACCACCCCGTCCACCCCGCCTTCTTTCAGGCGCGGCAGGTCGATGTGGCGGTCGGTCAGGCGCTGGGAGAGGTCGGCCGGGACCTCCCAGAGCCGGGTGGGGACGTCGGTGTGGCCGTCGATGACGAGGGATTCGTGGTGGAGATCCATGGCGGAGATAGTGTAGCGGGAAGCAGGAAGAGGGGAATTCCGGTCTTCGCCGGTCTGTTGAAACAGGCGCGCCAGGAGCCAGCCTTGCCAGAACCGCCTTGGATCGGCTAGGCTTTCGGGTTCTTGGAGCCCAAGACCTTCCCCGCTGAACCGGGGAAACCACTGAAAGACAAGGACGCGACCGTGAAGAAAGAGATCCATCCCACGATGCACATGGTCACCGTGGTGTGCGCCTGCGGCAACACCTTCGAGACCCACTCCACCAAGGACGAGGTTCGCCTGGAGATCTGCAGCGCGTGCCATCCGTTCTTCTCCGGCAAGCAGAAGCTGATCGACACCGCCGGACGCGTCGAGCGGTTCCAGCGCCGGTACGCCGCTCAGGCCGGGCGCCAGGCCTAGCGCCGCTCGTCCCCGGCAACCCCTCGCCGGGCCGGGGCGGAGATTCTTCAGCATGTCATCTGGTACGAGCGGTACGAGCCCTGAAGGCGAGCTGCTGGTCGGCGGACAGGCCCTGATCGAGGGAGTGATGATGCGCTCCCCCGGCGCCTTTGGCGTTGCCGTCCGCCGGCCCGACGGCTCGCTCGCCTTCCAGCGCGGCAAGGTCCAGAGCCTCGCCAAGCGCTTCCCGTTCCTGAAGCTGCCTCTACTGCGCGGCGTGGCCGTGCTGTTCCAGTCGCTCGCCATCGGCATCCGCGCCCTGAACTTCTCGGCCGAGGCGGCCATAGCCGGGATCGACGGGCAGGACGCGGAGCCCAAAACAGAAGAGAAGGCGTCGAGCTGGGCCATCGCCGGCTCGATGGCGGTCGGCCTCGGGGCCGGCGTGCTGGTCTTCATCTTCCTGCCCCTGTGGCTGACGCACCTGGCCGAGCGGTACGTGTTCGGCGGACCGCTGTCGGGCCTGAGCTTCAATCTGCTGGACGGCGGGCTGCGGGCGGTGCTCTTCCTCGGCTACATCTTCTTCATCTCGCGGATGAAGGACATCCACCGGGTGTTCCAGTACCACGGAGCGGAGCACAAGGTGGTCTTCAACTGGGAGAAGAACCTGCCTCTGACGGTCGACAACGCGCGGGCCCAGAGCCGGCTCCACCCGCGCTGTGGCACGAGCTTCCTCCTGTTCGTGCTGCTGCTCTCGATCGTGGTGTTCGCGCTGATCCCGAAGACGGCACCGTTCCTGGTCAAGTTCGGGGGCCGGCTGGTATTGATGCCGGTGATTGCGGGGCTCTCCTACGAGGTGCTCCGCTTCACGGCGAAGCACCGGGCGGCACCGCTCTTCGCGCTGCTGGTGGCTCCGGGGCTGGCGCTCCAGCGGATCACGACGCAGGAGCCCACGGATGACATGTTGGAGGTCGCCATCGCCGCGCTCGAAGAGGCGCTGCGGGAGGACGGTCTCCTAGAAGAGGCCGCATGATCGAGAAACTCGCAGAGCTCGAAAAGACCCATCAGGAGCTGACCCAGCGGCTCGCCGATCCCGCCACCTTCGGGGACCCGAAGGTATACCGAGAGGTGAACAAGACGCTGTCGGAGATCGATCCGGCCGTCCGCCTCTACCGGGAATACGTCAAAATCCAGAAGCAGCGGGAGGAGAACGAGGAGCTGCTCTCGGCCCTTTCCAAGGACGACGACCTCTTCGAGCTGGCCCAGGACGAGAAGGAACAGCTCGCCGTCCGCGCGGCCGAGCTCGAGGAGCGGCTCCGGGTCGAGCTGACGCCCAAGGACCCGAACGACGAGCGCAACGTGGTCTTGGAGATCCGCGCCGGCACGGGCGGCGACGAGGCGACCCTCTTTGCGTCCGAGCTGTTCCGCATGTACAGCCGCTACGCCGAGCAGCAGAACTGGCGCGTGGAGGTAATCGACCTCTCGGAGTCCGAGGTGGGCGGCATCAAGGAGGTGTCGGCCATCGTGGAGGGCCGGGGGGCGTACAGCCGCCTGAAGTACGAAGGCGGCGTCCACCGCGTGCAGCGGGTGCCCGCCACCGAGTCTGCCGGGCGCATCCACACCTCGGCCGTGACGGTGGCCGTGCTCCCAGAGGCCGAAGACGTGGAGATCGACGTGGACGAGAAAGACATCCGCGTGGACCGCTTCTGCGCGTCCGGTCCCGGCGGTCAGGGCGTGAACACGACCTACTCGGCCGTGCGCCTCACCCACATGCCCAGCGGCATCGTGGTCTCCTGCCAGGACGAGCGCAGCCAGATCAAGAACAAGGCCAAGGCATTGCGCGTCCTCAAGGCCCGGCTCTACGAGGTCGAGCGCGAGAAGGCCGATGCCGCCATGACCGAGGAGCGCCGCCGCATGGTGGGCTCGGGTGACCGCTCGGAGAAGATCCGCACGTACAACTTCCCCCAGAGCCGGGTGACGGACCACCGGATCGGCCTCTCGATCCACCAGCTCCCGACGATCCTGGAAGGCCATCTCGATCCCCTGATCGAGCCGCTGGTCAGCCACTTCCAGGCGCAGAAGATGGAAGAGCAGGCCCGGGCGCACTGACACGTCGCGCCCGGCCCGCCTAGATCCACCCTCTACCCTCCCTGCCCGTTCGACCTCACCCCTGCCTCTCTCCTACAGGAGAGGGGAAAACCGTTCCCCCAGAACCTGCTGAAACGTTTCTCCTCCTTTGGCCACTTACCTGCAAACAAAGGCGGCCAGCGATCCGTATATAGCTTCAATAAACCAAGACAGAGGAGCGACAATGAAAAAATTCACCTTGTTGATCCTGTCC
>CAXTNS010000698.1:0-3686 GCA_964245465.1 uncultured Thermoanaerobaculia bacterium | reverse complement strand
GCGGCAACCAGGGGCAGAGCGGCCGCTACACCCACCTGGAGAGCGGCACCAACAGCCGCCGCGACAGCCTCCAGGCCGCCGTCCTCAACTGCCGCCTCGCCCTGCTCGACCAGGACAACGCCCGCCGCGGCGAGATCGCCTGCCGCTACCACGGCGCCTTCTCCGGCGTGGGCGACCTGCGGCTCATCCCCGATCCGCCCGGCGTGCGCACGGTCTACCACCAGTACACCGTCCGCACGGCCCGGCGCGACGGGCTGATGGCCCACTTGAAAGAGCGCGGCATCGCATCCGCCGTCCACTACCCCTCGCCGCTCCATCACCAGCCCGCCATGGCCGGGCTGGTGGACGTCCGCGAGGGGGACCTCCCCGTTGCCACCGCCGCAGCCCGGGAGGTGCTCTGCCTGCCCGTCTTCCCCGAGCTGACGGGCGAGGAGGTCGAGGCAGCGGCGGCGGCGGTGCGCGGGTTCTTCGGAGCCTGAAAGAAGATGGCTACTGTCCACCTCGTGGATGCGAGCCCGTACATCTTCCGGGCCCACTTCTCGCTGCCGTCGAGCATCAAGACGCCCGACGGCCACCCGGCCGCGGCTTCCTACGGCTTCACCTCGTTCCTCCTCAAGCTGATCGCGGACGAGAAGCCCACCCACCTGGGCGTGGCCTTCGACCGCAGCCTCAACTCCAGCTTCCGCAACGAGATCTACCCCGCCTACAAGCAGCAGCGCGTGCTGCCGCCGCCCGAGCTGGAGGCCCAGCTCACGGCCTGCGAGGAGATCGCTGCGGCCCTGGGCGCCGCCACGTTCGTGGACGAGCGCTACGAGGCGGACGACCTGATCGGCACCCTTTGCGCCCACCTGGAGAAGGCCGGCCACGGCGCCGTCATCGTCACCTCCGACAAGGACCTCGCCCAACTCGCCGGCGAGCGGGTGAGCCTGTTCGACTTCGGCAAGGGGATCCGCTACACGCCCGCGGCCGTGTTCGAGAAGTTCGGCGTGCGGCCCGACCAGATCACCGACTTCCTGGGCCTGGCCGGCGACGGGGTGGACAACATCCCGGGTATCAAGGGAATCGGCGCCAGGTCCGCGGCCGAGCTGCTCGCCCGCTTCGGCCACCTGGAGGAGCTCTACGAGCGGCTGGCCGAGCTGCCAGGGCTCTCCTCCATCCGCGGCGCCAAGTCGCTCCACGCCAAGCTCGCCGCCGGCCGCGAGATCGCCTTCCTCTCCAGGGAGCTGGCCACCGTGGCCAGGGACGTGCCGGGCGTCAAAGGCACCCTGAAGAGCCTGGAGCTCCGCGGCGCCGATCCGGCCCGGATCGAGGCTCTGTTCAGCCGTCTGGGGTTCAACAAGATCAAGGAGCGGGTGCCGTACGGGGTGTGAGGCCCCAACCCCGGTCAATCCCGCTTTTCCCGCAGGCGCATCTCCATGCGGACGGCGCCGGCCTCCTGCACCAGCTTGACCGTTCCCACGCCCTCGGCCCAGTAGGTGTAGTTCTTGAAGAAGAGAGGGCCCCGGCTGCCGGAGCAGGAGACCTTGTAGGCATCCTCGTAGGTCTTCTCCGGCAGGATCGCGGGCTCGTGGGCCTCCACGCGGCAAGAGACGTCGATCTTGGCCATGTCGGTCTGCCACGTCTGGCCCACCTTCAGGGGAACCGGCAGCAGGAGATACTCCACCGGCTTCCCGTCCACGTACCGGATCTCGTGCAGGCCGTCGTCCGCCATCCTCTGATAGACCACCTCAGGCTCCCAGCCCGGCATTCCCTTGACCACCAGCAGCACGCGGAAATAATCCTTGCCGCCGATGTTCCTCTGGCCGTCGATGCGCTGAATGGCCTCGGCGCGCTGCACGTTGCCGAGGCCGGTCACGTACTCGACGTCGTAGACCAGCTTCAGGCCGTTCTCGAGCGGCACGAATCCCTTGGGAGTCCCGCGGCAGCCGAACGCGATCACAGCGGCTATCCAGGGTGCTGCATACCTGACAGGTCTCATCGCGGCACTCCTTCAGCCTGGCCCCTGCGGGCTTGACGTTCGAGATTCCTCGCTAGACGACTTACAAAGATACTACACATGGCGAACGACCCCGTCAAACGATTTGCACGTTTTGAACGTCCGCGGCGTCGTCCGCCCAGGAACAGCGAGACTCTGTCTAGACACAGTGCCTCTTCTTCTGAAGACGGAGCCCGGGCTGGCCGGCGGCTGCCCGGACCTCGATCCTGCGGAGGGGCTCTTCGGAAAGCTTGGCGGGAGCGGAGACTTCCTCGCGCCAGAGCGTCCGGTACCGGTGCAGGGCCTCGCGGGCTCCTTCCCGGTCTCCCTGAAGCCTCCGGGCATGGCCCAGGTGAGCCCACGCATAGCCCTGGACCCGCGAGCGCCAGGCCGGCTCCCCGCCGACCTTTGCCGCCACCTGGACCGCCAGCTCGGCCAGGTCCAGCGCCTCCTCCCGGTCGTGCTCTGCCCTTGCGAAGCTCTCCTCGCAAAGGATCTCGCAGAGAGCCCAGGTCTGGAACTCGACCCCTTCCTCGATCAGGAGCCGCCTGTGGGTGCGGCCCAGGAGGCCGAGCCGCTCCCAGACGCTCCTGGCCTTCGCCCGCTCCTCGCTCTCGGAGGAGGAAGGCCCCTGGAGGCGGTTCATCAGGCCCACGCCCAAGGCCTCGATGATCAGGGACTCCACGTCCCGGGTGGTCTTCAGCGCCAGCGCTTCCTGGTCGAGGCTGGACGAGCTTCGCCGGCAGGAGTCCCGAAGGGCGCGCAGGACGGGGAGCAGGCCGTCGATCTTGCAGGAGGGGACGTCCAGCGCCTCGGCGAAGCGCTCGACCGCCTTCCGGGAGGGCCGCCTCTTCCCGCTCTCGTACTCGGAGATGACGCTCGCCGTCGTCCCGGCCGCCGCAGCCAGCTCCGCCTGAGTCATGCCCGATAGAGCCCGCAGGACCACGACCACCCTAGCCAGCTCGTCGAGTTCCCGATTCCCGCACATTGGCCTCTCCTGACCGTAGGAAATTCGCATTATAGATGTCTTCTTCTTCCCGGGCGAGGGAGGAGAGGACACTTTCGCGGTCGCGGCGGCCGAGGCGGAGGTCGCGAGGCCGTGAAATACAATCGCGGCAAACGTCAAACAGGATTGAAGCCCCACGGGGCGACTCTTCTCCAAGGAGGATCTGCCATGACGAGACGCCTGCTCCCTCTCGCTGCCATCGCGTGCGCTGTCCTCGCCCTTCCCTTTGCCGCCACAGCCCAACAGGCGCCGCCGGTCTTCGGCGAAGAGGTGGACGTGCGGGTCGTCAACCTCGAGGTGGTGGTGACGGACCGCGACGGCAACCGGGTCCCGAATCTGGCGCCGGGGGACTTCCGCCTGCGGGTGGACGGCAAGGACGTACCGATCGAGTATTTCTCGGAGGTGCGGGAGGGGCGGGCCGTGGCCATGTCCGCGGCGGAGCCGGCCCAGGCCGGCATGGGTGGGACCCAGAGCGTGGCCCCGGAGGGAGCGGTCGGGACGTACTATCTGGTCTTCATCGACGACTTTTTTGCCGTCACTCCTCGCCGCAATGACGTCCTCAAAGCCTTGAAGGCCGACCTCGCCCGCCTCGGCCCGGAGGACCGGATGGCCATCGTCGCCTATGACGGCGGCCGGCTCGCGATGGTCTCCAACTGGTCGGGGTCCCGGAGCGATCTAGAACGGGCGTTCGACCAGGCGATGGCG
>CAXTNS010000697.1:664-3689 GCA_964245465.1 uncultured Thermoanaerobaculia bacterium | reverse complement strand
TCCGCCGGCCGTTCGGCGCGCTTCACCTGCTCGAAGGTGGGATCGGGCTCCGTGAACTTCTCGGCGCGGCCCGTCTCTACCCAGTAGCGCTCCGGCCAACCGGGACCCGTGCCGCCGGCCGGGGCGGGCTGCTCGGCCACGATCCCGATGGCGTGCCAGTTGGCCACCATGTTGTTGATGCGGGCCTGGTAGGCGCCGCTGGCGTTCAGGTCGCGGAGCCAGAACTGGCGGTAGGTGAAGTGCTTCATCTTCTGGTGCTCCGGCAGGCTGGTGTCCTGGAGACGGTCGTAGGACTGCATGGCCAATACCTGGTTGGGCACCCGGGCCGCCCAGAACGACGGCAGCGGCAGGTAGTTCGACGTGTTGTAGCCGGAGAGGCAACTCGCCTCGTCCGTCTGCCAGGGGACGCCCATCCAGCGGGTGAGCGTGCCGGGGCCGCTCGCCTCCAGGGGACCGCCGGGGCCGAGACAGATCTCGGGCGTGAGGAAGGGACCGTAGTCGTCCTTGGGCTCCACGTTGGGCGGCAGGACGTTCAGCCGGGGCTGGAGCCGCTCGTCCGGATGGGCCGGCACCTTCCACATCGAAGGCACCCGCAGGGACCACGTCAGCTCGATGCCGGGATGGAACGGCCCGCCCAGACAATCCTCCAGGGGCGCCCGGTCCAGGGCGGCCACCTGATCCGCCGGCTTCAGCTTCTCCAGACGCGCGTCCCGGTCCGGCCGCTCGCCCGGCTCGAAATCCCCCTCGGCCCAGAGCCTCAGCCATTCATAGATCGTGGGCGTCACGGCGAGGTCGTAGATCGTGAGGCCGCCAAAGTCCACACCGTCGCCATAGAACGGCGGCAGGCCGGCGGGCTCGTCCGGCGGCAGATCGGCGCGGGGAGTGGGGGAGTCCCACGGCGGAGGCGGCTGGCGGAACCAGCGGAACACGGCCTCGCGCGCCGGCTTGTTCTTGCGGTCGGGGCTCGCGAGACGGTCGAGATACTCCGGATCGCTGAAATCGCTGGGCGAGCCCGCGCCGAAGAGGAAGTAGGCTCCCTGGCTCACCCACTGGCTGGCCACCAGCCGCGCGAGCACGGGATAGGCGTCCTGCCAGAAGCGGATTTTCCCCGTTTTCTTGACCCACCCGTGGCGCAGGGAGAGGTCGTACACCACGTCGTACATCGTGACGGGACCCTGAAGCCCCTGCCCGTAGTTGGGCGGGGTGACCGCCACCATGGCCGGCTCGGCCTCCAGGGTTTTCTTGCCTCCCTTGAGCTTCACCGTGGCCCGCACGGGACCGTCGGACGTGTCGTCATGCCAGCCGTCGTTGTTGGCGAACGTGACCGCCTGGGCGCCCGTGGCCGAGGCCGACTGCCCGGCGCCACCAATGACGATGAGCCGGCCCTTCTCATCCGTCCGGATCTCCCCGAGGGGGACCTCGATGGGGCTCCCTTCCTGGAACGAGATCCACCCCTGATCGAACGCATACTCCGGCCCACTCTGGTCCGTCCCACGGATCCGCCGGGGACCGGGATTAACCACCAGGTCTTGTCGGCGGGCGCCGGGGATGCTCGCGTTGCGGAAGTCCGGAGTCATGGCGAACTGCTTCAAGTCCAGAGGATTGAGAAACTTGTACCAGGCCGCCTTACGGTTTGCGACGTGGACCTCCCAGACGATCTCGGCGTCGTCGGCCGTGATCTCCTTCACCACCTTGCCCGCCGCGTCATACCCATACACGCGGAACCGGGCCGCCTCGCGCCGGATCTCTCCTTTGGCGTTCTTGTATCCCTGAGGCCCGGGATCGGCAGCCTGCCCGGGGATCTCCGGGGCCAGGTAGTACTCGTCGGCAGGGGCATTCCCCACTCGGGCAATGCCGATGGCGGGATGGATGGCACAACGGACGATCTCGTTCTCGGGCATGGGCCTCTCCTGGAGAAGGGTTCAAGGAGAGGCTGTTGCGAGGAGGACGGTTATCTCAGGCGAAGGAGGCCTCCGACGGCGAACTGGAACGCTCGCGTTGCATGAAGGACTGCCCAAGAAATACAACGGAGCACTCTTTCGGCTCCTGGAACGCTTTCGCATGGATCGCGGAACGCTTCGCAAGCTTCTTGGGGTGCCCAAACAACGCTAAGGAGCGTCCAGGAAACGAAAAAAACCGCTCCAATCGCCTACAAGAGCGTCCTTGCAACACTACGGAACGGGCAAGAGACGCAACGGACCGCTCCAAAAGCACGTCGGACCTCTCCGAAGCCGGTGCGGAGCGGTCCGCGGCGTTGCAAAAGCCCTCCACGAGGGATTGAGAGCGATCCAACGCGGGCGAAGAGCGGTCCACGGCCCGAAGGGAACGCAGGAGGACTACAATGATGGGCATGAAGGTCCGCCTTCTGATGACCAGACTGCTCATCGCAGGCTCCACGGCCTGCGCGCACCCCCGCCTGACGGGCTCCGAGAGTCTCGCGCCCGCCGCTCCGGCGTCCACGACATCTGCGGCGTCTTTGCCCGCTCCCCTCGCCTCCCACCCTGTGGACTTTGTGACCCAAGTCCAGCCCATCTTGAAATCCCACTGCCAGCCCTGCCACTTCAAGGGAGGCCAGATGTACGAGCGGCTGCCCTTCGACCGGGGCGAGACGATCGTTAGGGTGGGGGAGAAGATGTTTACGCGGATCAAGGATGAGGGGGAGCGGAGGGTGATTCGGGAGTTCTTGGGGCAGGAGGAGGCAGTCTCCTCCAAGTAGATTCCTGGGGATCAGCGTCTATGGCGCAGCTCTTCCTCGACCCTCTCCGCAGAAAGATCTTCAGCAGCGACTGGTAGGGGACATCCCGCTTGTTGGCGAGCACCTTGAGGTTCTCGATGAGAGCCTCGGGGAGGCGCAGGGAGATGGTCCGCGTCGAAGGCTTGAGTCGGGAGAAGGTGACCGGCTTAGCCTGGCTCCAGTCGATGTGCTCGGACGAGTCGTGAGTCGCCCAATACTCCCGCTCCTCGTCCTCCGACTCAAACTTCGGGACCGGCTTCAAGCTCTTGGGCTCTGACAAGCTCACACTCC
>CAXTNS010000697.1:0-654 GCA_964245465.1 uncultured Thermoanaerobaculia bacterium | reverse complement strand
CCGGTGGGTCATGTCCCGTGCCGAGATGACTCGGATCTTCTCTCCTCGCAGCGTGTAGACCACGAAGAGCCGGCCGGCATCCCATCAAACTCAAAGCCCTCCGTCCCTCCAGTCACGGCACCTCCAAGGAGCATACAACCATTGTATACAGGTCAACTTGAAGAGAGAGCCACTACTCCAGCCGTATCGCCCGCGAACGGCTCGCTTCTTGGTGAGTTGCGTCCTGACCTCAGGGGATAAGATACCTATTCTGAGAACGGAAAGGCAAGATCGCAAGGCACCGGGCCGACGAGCTCAGCCCCGGCGCCTACCCGAGTTCTCTGTCCCGCCCACCGCGTGACTTCGCCATTCAGATCCCGCCCATCCTCCGGAGCGTCGGGCCCTGCCCCGGAGCTGCGCCTGACTCTTTCGAAGGGGACGGCCAAGGTTTTCATGCGCTCAGGCCAGGACTGGATCGAGGTCAAGTCCGGCAAGCTTGAGGTCTGGCAGGTAGACGACACTCTCGTATCGAACATTGGTGGAGGAAATTGCCGGAAAAATTTCCCTCCCTCGGTCTCGACGAATGGGTTCTCATGCCCAACCATCTACACGGGATTCTCATCTTGGGCGCGAGATCGGGCGCATCCCAATGGCTGAGCCTTCGCCTTCTCTGGG
>CAXTNS010000696.1:2919-3695 GCA_964245465.1 uncultured Thermoanaerobaculia bacterium | reverse complement strand
CGTCCATTCCTTCTCCCACCCCGAGGAGGTCTCGGTCGAGCACCTGGTGATGGACCTCACCGTCGACTTCGCCCGGCAGCAACTCACCGGCCGCGCCAGCCTGCGCCTCAAGAACCACACGGGCGCCGACCGCGTCGTCCTCGACACACGGGACCTGGATGTCCGGCGCGTCACCCTGGACGACGGCAAGACCGAGGCCCGCTTCACCCTGGGCGAGCCGGACAAGTCCGGCATCCTGGGCCGGCCCCTGGAGATCGAGATCACGCCCACCACCACCTGGGTGAACGTCGACTACTCCACCCAACCCCAGGCCGCGGCCGTCCAGTGGCTCTCCCCCGAGCAGGCCGGGAGCCCTCATCCGTTCCTCTACACCCAGTCCGAGGCCATCCTCGCCCGCACCTGGGTGCCGTGCCAGGACTCGCCGGGCGTGCGCATGACCTACGAGGCCACCATCCACGCGCCGCGCGAGCTGATGGCCGTCATGAGTGCCGAGAACCCGACCGAGAAGAGCCCCGACGGCGTCTACCGCTTCAAGATGCCCCAGCGCATCCCGTCCTACCTCCTGGCGCTCGCCGTGGGCGACCTGGCCTTCCGGCCCCTGGGACAGAACAGCGGCGTCTACGCTCTGCCCACCGTGGTCGAGCGCGCCGCCTGGGAGCTGGCCGACACCCCCAGGATGATCACCGCCGCCGAGAAACTCTACGGCCCCTACAAGTGGGGTCGCTACGACCTCCTCATCCTCCCCGCCTCCTACCCCTTCGGCGGCATGGAGAACC
>CAXTNS010000696.1:0-2909 GCA_964245465.1 uncultured Thermoanaerobaculia bacterium | reverse complement strand
CTCCCTCGTCTCCCTCGTGGCCCACGAGCTCGCCCACTCCTGGTCCGGCAACCTGGTGACCAACGCCACCTGGAACGACTTCTGGCTCAACGAGGGCTTCACCACCTATTTTGAAGGGCGGATCATGGAGGCCGTCTACGGCCGTCCCTACTTCGACATGCTGGCCGTGCTCGGCCGGCAGGACCTGGACGCCATCCTCAAGGAGCTGGGCGGCGACAGCCCCGACACCTGGCTCCACCTGAACCTCGCCGGCCGCGATCCGGACGACGGCATGAGCGATATCGCCTACGAGAAGGGAGCCCTCTTCCTGCGGACCCTGGAGCAGAACGTGGGCCGCGAGAAGCTCGACAACTTCCTGCGCACCTACTTCGACACCTTCGCCTTTCAATCGATGGACACCGCCCGCTTCGTCCAATACCTGAAACAGCAGCTCCTGGGCGGCGACGAGGCCCTGGCCCAGAAGCTCCAGATCGACGCCTGGATCTACGGCCCGGGCGTGCCCACGAACGCGCCGCAACCCCGCTCCGCCGCCTTCGATCCGGTCGATCAGGCCCTCCAGACCTTCACCGCGGGCACTCCCGCCGCCCAGCTCACCACCACCGGCTGGACCACCCACCACTGGCTCCACTTCATCCGCAACCTGCCCGCGCCGCTCGACGCGCGGAGGATGGCGGACCTGGACGCCACCTTCCACTTCAGCGACTCGGGCAACTCCGAGATCCTGAGCGACTGGTTCGTGAAGGTGATCGACAACAAATACGAGCCCGCCTACCCGGCCCTGGAGCGCTTCCTCACCACCGTGGGCCGGCGCAAGTTCCTGAGGCCTCTCTACATGGAGATGGCAAAGACCCCCGAAGGCGCCGAGATGGGTCTGCGCATCTACGAGAAAGCCCGCCCCGGCTATCACTCCGTCTCGCGCAACACCATCGACGGGATCCTCGGCTGGCGGGGGTAGGTTTCCTACCCCTTGCTTCCCCCTCTTTCAGCGGAAAAGCCGCTGAAACAATGTTCCACCGGAAAAAACAATGTTTGAAGCCATCAAACATTGTTTTTTCTGTCCAAACATTGTTTGAAGCCATCGGACATTGTTCCAACGGCTCAAACAATGTTTGAAGCCCTAAAACATTGTTTGAACCGAAAAAACAATGAAAGAAGCCATATCAGGCCAGGTCGGACGTTATATGACCTGATCGGCTCCAACAATTTTGTTGGACTATTCGGTATTGACGCCAGAAGAGACCTTGCCGTAGGCTCCTCTCCGTCGCAAGCAGTCCAACAAGATGTCTAGAGAAGGAGAAGTTCCTCTAACGGGAAGGAGCGTCGCCATGGAGAAAACCCGAGGGCCGCCTTGAGGCGGGAAGAAACTGTCCCCGTAGGCGAGCAGTCAGACAAACACCGCTTAACCAAAACGAAAGGAGAAACACATGAGAAAAGCACAGCAGTTCGCGACCCGAGTCACCGACTGGGAGATGTTCATCGCCAACCTCAGGCCGTTCCTGCCGGAGATGCCATTCCTGCAGGTGATCCTGACGGAGATGGAAACGGTGCTCACCGAGGCGAGAAGCCTGGACAGCGAGCAGGAGGCTGTCCGTGGCCGCCTCCAGGAGATCGTCCACCAGCGTCAAGCCTTGGAGAAGCGGGGAGAATCCTTGCGCAGCCGAGCCGCCTCCCACCTGAAGGGGGCCTTCGGATTCACCAGCGACTCCCTGGTGAAATTCGGAGTCCGTCCCCGCAAGACCGGCCCGCGCGGTCCTCGCAAGGCCAAGCCGGCCGCTATGCCCGCTCCGGCTGCTCAGGAGTAGTCCAGTAGAAATCCCGGAGGGCGGTGCTTCACGGCCGCCTTCCGGGCGTTCTGCCATCAAGCCGCTCCCCTTTCGCCGATCCCCTGCACCGCGCGGTCTCCCTTGCGGGACATCGGAATCCATGCCAATATGGCGGAAGAGAGGCGAAAACCATGACCATCCAATCCTCCGATGTCGAGAAGAGGGAACCCGAGAAGAGAGAACCGAAGCTGCTCGACCGGGTCCGGGAAGCGGCGCGGGTCCGTCACCTGAGCCTGAGGACGGAGAAGGCGTACGTCCACTGGGCGAAGCGCTACATCCTCTTCCACGGCAAGCGGCATCCTCAGGAGATGGGAGAGGCAGAGATCAACGCCTTCCTCACGCACCTGGCGGTTGAGGGAGGGGTAAGCGCTTCGACCCAGACTCAGGCCCTGTGCGCCCTGCTCTTCCTGTACCGAACGGTCCTTGCGCGAGAAGTTGGCGAGTTGGAGGGCTTGGTACGGGCACGGAGGAAGAGGAAGCTTCCGGTGGTGCTGACCCCGTCCGAGGTCAGGAGCATCCTGTCGCGGCTAAAAGGGACCGAGCATCTCTTCCTCTCCCTGCTGTACGGCACTGGCATGCGCTTGATGGAGGGACTGCGCCTGAGAGTCAAGGATGTCGACTTCTCCTATGAACAGATCCTGATTCGGGATGGCAAAGGCGGAAAGGACCGGGTGACGATGCTGCCCTCCTCCCTGAAACTCGCTCTCACGAGTCACCTGGAGGACGTGAGGCGCCTGCACGAGGAAGACCTGAGGGAAGGCCACGGCCGGGTCTACCTGCCTTACGCCTTGTCGAGGAAGTATCCCGCGGCGCCTTCCGAGTGGGGTTGGCAGTACGTCTTCCCCTCACCCACCCGTTCACGAGACCCGCGCTCCGGGGAGTGGCGGAGACACCACCTGTACGAGCGGACCGTGCAGAAGGCTTTTCAGGAGGCAGCCCGGAAGGCTGGAATGACCAAGCCCGCGACGTGCCACACCCTGCGCCACTCCTTCGCAACGCACCTTCTGCAGAACGGCTATGACATCCGGACGGTCCAGGAGCTTCTGGGCCACAAGAGCGTCAATACGACCATGATCTACACCCACG
>CAXTNS010000695.1:0-3717 GCA_964245465.1 uncultured Thermoanaerobaculia bacterium | reverse complement strand
ACACCCGCGAGATGCTCCCCATCGTGCTCGCCCAGTTAGGAGTCCGCGTCACCTCCGCCGCCACGGCCGAGGAGGCCCTCCAGACCCTGGAGCGCTCCCCCGTCGACCTCCTCGTGGCCGACATCGGCATGCCCGGCGAGGATGGCTACGCCCTCATCGGCAAGGTCCGAGCCCTGAACGGCAGGAAGGGCCGCCTGCCCGCCATCGCCCTCACCGCCTACGCCTCCGGGATCGACCGCCAGAAAGCCCTCGCGGCCGGCTTCCAGATCCACCTCGCCAAACCCGTCGAGGCCCACGACCTCGTCTACGCCCTGGCCACGCTGGCGGGCGGCGCGCACCAGGCCTCCTGACGTCGTGGTAATTTTCCCTCCGGGAGGGCGCGATGAGACGGAACGCGAAGGGGAAAGCGATCGACGTCGAGCCGTACCTGCATGACCTCCGGAGATATCTGGAGGATCTGGACGGGCTGGTCGCGGCCTGGGTCTATGGCTCCTACGGCACGCCGGAGCAGACTCCCTTGAGCGATCTCGACCTCGCGCTCCTCTTCCAGAAGGGCAGGGTCCCTGAATTCAAGCGGCAGTTGGAGATCTACGCGAAGATCCCCGAGATCCTCCACCAGGACGACGACGTCTCGGTCACGATCCTCAACCGCTCGCCCGTCCTCTTCCAGATGCGGGTCCTCCAGACGGGTCGCCAGCTCGTCTGCCGCGATCCCGTCGCCCTGGCGGATTTCGTCGAATTCGTCATCTCCCGCCATGCCGACTACATCGTGGACCACAGGCGGTTCACCGAAGACTACGACCAGGCCCTGGTCGAACGGTACGGCCGATGACTCTGGATTTCGACAAGGTCCGCACCAAGCTCCAGTACGTGCGCGATACCGTCCGGCACCTCGAAGAAATCCGGAGCCGGGGACGGGAGGCGTTCCTTTCCGACCGGATCGTCCAGTCGGCGAGCGAGCGTTATCTGCAGATCGGCATCGAGGCGATCCTCGACCTTGCCACTCACATCATTGCCCGCGAAGGTCTCGCCATCCCCACGACCTACCGCGCCGCTCTGGAGACCCTCCTGCGCGAGGGCATCCTTCCAAGCTCCCACAAAGAAGCCTTCCTGCGCATGCCATCCTTCAGAAACCGCCTTGTTCATCTATACGACGAGATCGATCCCAGCCAGGTCTTCACGATCCTGGAAGAGAACCTCGGAGATTTCGAGACCTTCATCCAAGCGATCACCCGACGCTACTTCTCGTCCGACAAAAGGGAGACGCCATGACTCTGAAGATCCTTCTCCTGTCTCTGCTCCTCCTTCCCGCCATGGCCCGCGCCGACGAAAAAGACACCATGAAGGCCATGGCCCAGGAGCACCAGCACGACAAGCCCGTCCCGACCCCGGCCGCCAAGGAGGAGCCGGCGCGGCCCGTGGACGCCGAGGAGGTGACCTATGCCCAGGTCGGCGGCAAGCCCGTCCGCGGCTACTTCGCAAAGCCCAAGGGCGCCCAGGGGAACCTCCCCGGAGTGATCGTCATTCAGGAGTGGTGGGGATTGAACGACAACATCCGCGCCATGACCCGGCGGCTCGCCGGCGAGGGCTATCAAGCCCTGGCCGTGGACCTCTACGGTGGGGCCGTAGCCACCACCCCCGACGAGGCCATGAAGCTGATGAACGCCGCCATGGAGAACCGCGCCGCGGGCGAGGACAACGTCCGGCAAGCCGCCGCCTGGCTGGAAAAGAAAGGCGCCCAGAAGCTGGGCGTGATCGGCTGGTGCTTCGGCGGCGGCTGGTCGCTCGGCACGACTCTGCTCATGCCGGACAAGATCGACGCCACCGTGATCTATTACGGCCACCTGGAGACCGATCCCGCGAAGCTCTCCAAGATCAAGAACCCCGTCCTGGGCTCCTTTGGCACGCAGGACAACAGCATCCCCGCCGACACCGTCCGGCAGTTCGAAAGCGTCCTCAAAAAGCAGGGCACGCCCGTCGACATCAAGATCTACGAGGGCGCCGGCCACGCCTTCGCCAACTCGTCCGGCGGCAACTACAGGCCCGAAGCGGCCAAGGATGCCTGGCAACGCACGGCCGCGTTCTTCGCCAGGAACCTCAAGGGCGGAAAATAGAAAATAAATCAGGGCTTCATCCGGACCCCTGCGAAGGGGAGCGGTGAATCGTCACCGCTCCCCTTCTTTCATCTCGAGAGCCTTCAGCCCTTCTTGGTCGCGGGGCGGGGAGCCCTGTGATGATGGCGGTGGTGATGGGCCCCGGCCTTGGTGGTCGTCGCGGGAGCCGGCTTGGTGGTCTGAGTCGTCGTTTTCTGCTGGACCTTGGGCGCCGTACCGGCGAAGGCGGCGGAAGCACCCAGCGTCAGACAGAGGGCCGTGAGATACACCGGGATCTTGCGCATTGCTGCTTTCTCCTTGAGATGGCGGAGGTCCTCTCCACCCTGGTTTTCAGAATGCATTCACCATGGGGAGCGACACGATCACCGCTCCCCGCCGCTTCGGGGATTGAACAAGGGTTGTCGATTGAATTGAAAAGGGAGGATTTACGGACGCATGCCAGACTTCGAGCTCTTCGTTTCCTTTATGCCCTGCACGACCACCTTCGTGGCGTTGTTCTTGCCGGCGTTGCTGGTGTACCACACCGTGACCTCTTCACCGCTCTTGAGGTCGGCCAGGGTGATGGTCTTGCCGTGCTCTTCGATCTTGGTGGTGTCCGCGATCCAGAACGTCTCGTCTTTGCTCTTTTCCTTCACCGCAAAGCTCTCATTACTCGTGTTGACCGTGGTGACCGATCCCTTCACGGTGCGGGTGGTTTCCTTGGCGTCCGCCACGACGGCGGTGCCGAGGACGAGACAAAGGAGTACGGCGAACAGCGACATCTTGCGCATGGTTAGCGCCCTCCGTGATGAAGGGCGGAGGTCATCTCCGTCCCGCTTTCACGGTTCTGCATCAGCAATGCCATACAAAAAAACCTTACCAAGGCGAGCCGTTGACAAGGATTTTTAAAAGACCGCGCCCGGCGGCCTTTTCAGCCTGCTTTCCTGGCACGCCACAAGGGCGTGCCTCGTCAAAACGGCGCGGCCATCGAGAGGAAATTGAAGGTGGGCAGGCTTGAATAAAAAAGGGGAGCGGTGTCGACTCCGCTCCCTTCGCCTTCGAGGACTGATCCGAGATGGTCTGAGATCGGAGACCATCTCCGTCTGTCTGTTTTTCCCTGCTTTGCATCCGTGATGCCAGCCCGAAAACCGCCTGAAAACGGGATTTTTCACGAGATTTCCCCCTGGAAACGGCTCTTCCGGCACGTCAGCCGGACGCGCGCCTCGCCAAAATGGCGCGCCACCATAGGGGAGGTCTCAGAGGCCGAGGAGAGAGGCCGCGTGCCGGGCCGCGCCCAGCAGGGCCGCCCGGTCGTTCAGGACCACGCGCACGGGGACCTTCTCCAGGAAGGGCACGAACCGGCCCTTGGCGGTGAAGGTCTGGAGGAAGAGGCCGTCGGAGAGGCGCGGCAGGATCTTGGGCGCGATCCCCCCGCCCAGCCAGACCCCACCCGTGGCCGTGCCGAGAAGCGCGAGATTGCCGGCCGTCGCGCCGTAGGCGGGCACGAAGATCTCGAGCACCCGGGAGCAGAGGCCACAACGATCCTCAGCAGCCGCCATCGCGGATTCGCCAATGACCCGCGCCGGGTCCTCCCCCCGGCCGATCGCCTCGCGTACTTGGGGGC
>CAXTNS010000694.1:0-3723 GCA_964245465.1 uncultured Thermoanaerobaculia bacterium | reverse complement strand
GGCCGGAGCGGTTCCTGGAGGTGCTGGACCTCTTCACCGGGTTCCATCCCTCGCCCAGCCTCTCGGCGGCAGCGCTGGCCCGGCAATTGGCGTCCCGCACGCGTATCCTGGCGGAGCGGATCCAGGGCTTGCTGGAGAGAGATGCGGAGAAGACCTCGGATCTCGCTGGCTTCTACAAGGCGTTCTCGGAGTATCTCCTGGCCGGGCTCGGCCTCGAGGAGTTCGCGGACCTCTACGCCCAGACGCTCGCCTATGGCCTGCTCGCCGCCCGCTGGCGCACGCCGGGCGCGTTCGACCGCCGGGTGGCGGCCGAGAGCATCCCGCCGGAGAGCGGCATACTGCGGGACGTCTTCCGGTTCATTTCGCTCGCGGAGCCCCTGCCCGAGGTGGGCTGGATCGTGGACGAGATCGTGGACCTCCTGGCCGCCGCTCCGGTGCGCGACATGCTCGACCGCTACTTCCACCGCGGCCGGGGGCGGGATCCCGTGCTCGACTTCTACCAGACGTTCCTGCGCTGCTACGACCCGGGGCTGCGGAAGCGGCGGGGGGTGTACTACACGCCGCCGGAGCTGGTGTCGTACGTGGTGCGCTCGGTAGACGGGCTCCTGCGGACCCGGCTCGGCAAGGCCCAGGGGCTGGCCGAGCCGGGGGTGACGCTCCTCGATCCGGCCGCCGGCACGCTGACGTTCGTGGTGGAAGCCATCCGCTGCGCCGTCGAGTCGGCCCGGGAGGAGATGGGGGGCGGCAGCGTGCCGGCCCTCCTCCGCGACCATCTGCTGCGGGACTTCCACGCCTTCGAGCTGATGGTGGCGCCGTACGCCGTCGGCCACCTCAAGATGAGCCTGGTCCTGGAGGAGCTGGGCCGGCCGCTGGAGAAGGGGGAGCGGTTCCATCTCTATCTCACGAACGCCCTGGATCTGAGGGAGCTGGTCCAGTCGAGCCTGCCCTACATGTCGAACCTGTCCCGGGAATCGCACGAGGCCGGGAAGGTGAAGAAGGACCTCGCGGTCACGGTGATCCTGGGCAACCCGCCGTGGTCCGGTCACTCGGCCAACCAGGGCAAGGGGTACGTGGCCGCGGACGGCCGGCGGGACGAGGGCTATCACCGGATGGACGGCAAGGAACGCAACACGAAGTGGCTGCAGGACGACTATGTGAAATTTCTCCGTTTCGCTCAGCGGAAGGTGGACGAGGCGGGCGAGGGGATCGTCGCCTTCGTCACCAGCCACAGCTATCTGGACAACCCCACCTTCCGGGGGATGCGGCGGTCGCTGATGGAGACGTTTGACGAGATGTACCTGCTCGACCTCCACGGCAACGGCAAGAAGAAGGAGCGGGCGCCGGACGGCAGAGTGGACGCCAACGTCTTCGAGGACGTGCGGCAGGGGGCGGCGGTGGCCGTCTTTGTCAAGCTGCCCCTCAAGAGACCCGGCCTGCCCAAGCAGGTGCTGCGGGCCGATCTCTGGGGCAGCCGATCCCACAAGCTCCGTTGGCTCGCGGAGCACGACGTAGCGACGACGGAGTGGACCCGGATTGATCCGGCCGGGCCAGCCTTCCTGTTTTCCCCGCGCGATGCCGTCCTGGAGGCGGAGTACGGCCAGGGGATGCCGCTGACGGACCTCTTCATCGAGCGTTCGGTGGGGATCGTCACCGGCCGGGACGCTTTCGTAATCGACACCGACCCTGCGGCGCTCCGGCGGCGGATCCGCTCTCTGCGGGAGACCGGGGATTCACCCGAGGCGCCGAAGGAGACGCCGTCGTGGACGCTTTCCAGGGCGGTGAAGGCCCTGCGGAAGGACTGGAGCTGGGAGAAGCGGTTCCATCCCATCCTCTACCGGCCGTTTGACCGGCGGACGGTCTTCTACGCGGACTCTCTGATCGAGCGGCCGCGGGAGAGGGTGATGCGCCACATGCTGGCGGAGAACCTGGGGTTGATCGTCCCCCGGCAGGCCAAGGAAGGGCCGGGCGCCCTGGTGACGGATGCCCTGGTGGCTCATAAGGCGGTGAGCGCGTATGACATCAACAGCCTGTTTCCTCTTTACTTGAACACAGAACACGGACGGCTGGACGGGCACGGACGGGCACCGAACCTGGCGCGGGGGTGTCTGCGCCTTTTGGAAGCCCGCCTGGGGGAGGAGACCTCGCCGGAGTTGGTGCTGCAGTATGTGTATGCCGTGCTGTACAGCCCTCCGTACCGGCGGCGGTATGGCGACCTGCTGCGGGCGGACTTTCCGCGCATCCCTCTCCCTCGGGACCGGGGTGCCTTCCTGGAGCTGGCGGGCCTGGGCGCGGTGCTGATCGACCTCCACCTCCTGCGCTCGGATCGCCTGGACCGGCCCGGCGTCCGCTTCACCGAGAGCCAGCGCTTCGAGGGAATCGAACCGGAGGTCTGGGCCTACCGCGTGGGCGGGTATCAGGTGCTGAGCCAGTGGCTGGCAGCCCGGGCCGGACGCTCCCTGCGGCTCGACGAGATCGAGGAATTCCGGCGAATCGCGGCGGCGCTCCGGGAGACCCTCCGGGTGGAGCGCCGGATCACTACAGTCCCAATCGGTCTGATTCCGCCTGGAGGGCCTTGATGACGTTCTCGATGTGCTCGTCGAGCGGCACGCCGATCTCCTCGGCGCCGTTGTAGACGTCCTCGCGGTGGACGCCGCGGGCGAAGGCCTTCTCCTTGAGGCGCTTCTTGACCGAGGAGAGGTCCACGTCCGCCAGCTTCTTGCTCGGCTTGATCAGCGCCACGGCGGTCACGAAGCCGGCGAGCTCGTCGCAGGCGTAGAGGGCCTTGGCGAGCTGGGTCTCCCGTGGCACGCCCGAGTAGGGGGCGTGGCCCAGGATGGCCGTGCGCATGACCTCAGGGTAGCCCTGGGCGGCCAGGATCTCGACGCCCCGGAAGGGGTGGTTCTGTTCGTCGGGCCAGCGCTCGTAGTCGAAGTCGTGGAGGAGGCCGGTGAGGCCCCAGAGCTCCTCGTCTTCTCCCTGGAGGCGGGCGTAGTGGCGCATGGCGGCCTCGACGGCCAAGGCGTGCTTGCGCAGGCCTTCCTTTTCCGTGTACTGGCAGAGCAGGTCCCAGGCCTCGTCGCGGCTGGGCAGGCGTTCGGTGTCAGACATGGCGCGTAAAGTAGCAGATGTGGCTAGAATGGGGCCATGGCCGATGATCGCGAGAATCGACTGACCGTCCGTTGCCCCGATTGCGGATCCGACCTGGTGATCGACGCCTCCACGGGCGCCGTCCTCTCCCACCGCAAACCCAAGCAGCCGCTCGCGGGGGGAAAGGATTTCGACTCTCTCCTCAAGGGGCTCGACGAGGACAAGAACCGGGCCGAGGACGTGTTTCAGCGCGAGGTCGCCGCCCTGAAGGACCGGGACCGCATCCTCGAAGAGAAGTTCCGCGAGGCCTTGCGCCGCGCCGAGGAGGATCCGAGCGAGGGGCCGCCGCCACGGCCGTTCGACCTGGATTGACGATTGATCCCCGATTGATTCCCATGGCTGGGCGCGATTCAAGAATTTGTACTCGCCGGAAACCCTGTGGTAGAATCTGCCCCCGGCCTTGGTCCTCCCCCCGCGCTGTGGCCCGAGCTTCAACCCCGGTCTGTTGCCGCTCGTAGCGAGCCTGAACGCTTGCCCAATTGATTCGAACGAAGACCGAGACCATCCGACGGGCCCTTCCCGGGGTCCGAATAAAGGAGTAGACCTTGAGTCCATGGTGGATGCGCCCTACGGCTG
>CAXTNS010000693.1:0-3724 GCA_964245465.1 uncultured Thermoanaerobaculia bacterium | reverse complement strand
GTCCTCCTCAGCCGCGAGACCTCATCCACAGACTTCACGGAGCGCCCCTTCCACCCCATCTCCTCCCGCACCTTCCGCCATCCCGCTTCCGCTCCCAGGTCCGCCACGCCTTCCTGGGCCCGGTCCTCCTCTTCGGGCTCCAGGAAACGCTTCAAATCCAAGAGGAGGTCGGTGCAGAAGCCACACTGGACGAGGTGCTCCTGGATGGCGTCGGATTCCTCGGGCGGCAGTTCTTTCGCCTGGTAGGCAGAGAGCTTCTCCGGGGCGGGGTGGTCCTCGGGGTCCTCCTGGCGGCCTGCCTCGAACAGACGGGCGAGGCGCCTGTCCAGATCGTCGGCGTCGTCGGTCACGGGTCTTTCTCCCCCAGGAGGGCCGTGAGCCGCTTGCGCGCCTGATGCAGGTGCGCTTTCACGGTCTCGATGGAAATCCCCATCAAGTCGGCGATCTCCTGGTACTTGAGCCCCCTCTCGTATCGAAGAATACAGCAACGGCGCATCTGGTCCGGCAGGTCCTTGAGAGCGGCGTGGAGGGCTTTCGACCGCTCGTTCCGGATGACCTCGTCCTCTGGGCTCGGACCCGGGGAAGGGATTGCGAGCGCTGACGCCGATCCTTCCTCGGTCTCCACAACCGTGTCCAGGGATTGCTCCCGGACGTTCCTTTTCTCCGTTTTCCGTCTCCGGATCTCGTTCGAGTAGATGTGTCCCGTGATCTCCCATAACCACCTCTCGAATCTCGACTCACGTCGAAAGGTGTCTATAGATTTAAAGACCCGGAGGAAGACGTCTTGGGTGAGGTCGTCGCTCTCCTGGGAAGAGAATCCTTTGCGCAGGAAGAAAGAACGGACGATGGGGCGGAACCGCTTGTAGATCTTCTCGCAGTTCTCCTCCAGACGGATTCCCGCCTGGATCTCTTCGACGATCTTGAGAATCTTGTCCCCCAGATCCGGGCCCGCGCGGGAAGAGCCACAGGGCGGGGCATCGAGCGCCACAGGAAAACCCTGGGTGCTCAGGCGCCTGCGAACCCGCGCCCAACGGAATTCTCTTTTGTAGAGGACATTGACATCTGAAAAAGTACTTCCTTCGCCAACATACGATTCCAGCGCCGCCTTGTCAATTCTCGACTCCAGGGTACACTCCCCCGCCATGGCGCTCACCCTTCAGCTCGCCGACGCGGACGGCAACCCCCTCGCGGAGTCTTGGGCGGTGCTCGATGACGAGTTGCTCGCCTATCTCTCCGGGCTCGACGGGTTTCCGGCCCTCCGGAAGATCGGAGAGCTGCCTTTGGAGGAGGAGACATCCATCGAAGAGGACGACCGGGAGGCGCTGGCACGGGAGGCTCGGGAGCTCGCAGTGCTGGCCAGCCGGCGGGAGCTGCCGGTGCCCCCGGACTGGGTGGGGCTCGAAGGGACCGGGGACATCCGCCTCGGCGAGGAGTTCGGCTGGCGGGGGCTGCTCGATTTCGTGAGACGGCTGGAGCACCTGCTCCATCTCTGCCGGACGATGGGGATGGAGATGTTGGCGCTGCCGGACGCCTAACTCACCGGTGCCTCGACCGGCGCGCCGAACAGCTCCCGCCCCAGGGTGTCGAACTGCTGGTGGAAGCTCTCCTCCAAGGCCACCTTGTCGGCCTCCGGCAGGAAGGACTGCCGGAGCGCGGCCAGGGAGAAGCCGGCCAGCTCGGCGGGGCTGTAGCCGAAGGTCTGGTGGAGACGCAGGTACTCCAGGGTCAGGTTGGTGTTGAAGAAAGCGGGATCGTCCGAGTTGATGGCCAGCGCGATTCCCGCCCGGTAAAGGCGGTCGAAGGGGTGGCTCGCGATGTCCGGCACCACGCCCAGGCAGACGTTGGAGCTTGGGCAGACTTCCAGCGGGATCTGGGCCGCCCGCAGCTCTTCGACGAGCGCGGGGTCTTCGACGGACCTCACGCCGTGGCCGATCCTTTCGGCGGCGCAGACGTCCAGGACAGAGCGGACCGACTCCGGCCCCGCGTGCTCGCCAGCGTGGGCGACCCGGCGCAGCCCCTCCTGTTTCGCCGCGGCAAAGTGCTCCCGGAAGGGCTCGTTCGGGTAGAGCCGCTCGCTCCCCGAAAACCCCAGGGCCGTGACGATCCCCCGCTTGCGGCCTTCGAGCGCCCATTCCACGGTGCGGTCCGCCGGCTCGACGCCCACGTTCCTCACGATGTCCGGGATCAGCCGCAGGGTGACGCCGTAGCGCCTCTCCCCCTCGGCGATGGCCTCGGCCATGGCGGCCAGGACCTCGCCGTCGTTGGCGCCGTTCATCAGGTGGGTCGAGATGGTGAAGTGGGCTTCGGTATGGACGACGTTCTGGTAGGCCTGCTCGGCCAGCACGTCCAGAACCAGGAGCTGGAAGTCCTCGGGCCGGCGCAGGGCCTGGGAGCAGGCGAGGTATACCTTCACGAAGTGCTCGAAGTCGGTGAAGCGGAACCAGCGCTTGAGACCGGCCTCGTCTCGGGCCGGCAGGTCGATGCCGTTGCGGCGGGCAAGCTCCAGCAGCACGGCCGGCCGCATGGAGCCTTCGAGATGGACGTGAAGCTCGACCTTCGGCAGGCGCAGCAGGAAGCGGTCGAGGCTCATGCGTGCACCGCGGGTCCCGCGGGTCTGAGGCGCTCGCGCAGGCGGGCGAGCACGGGCTCGGGCACCAGGCCCGTCAGGTCGCCGCCCAGGGCGAAGACCTCTTTGACCAGACGGCTGGAGAGGTAGATGTAGTCTTCCTTCGGCATCATGAAGACGGTCTCGACCCGCGGGTTGAGACGCCGGTTCATGAGCGCCATCTGGAACTCATACTCGAAGTCGGAGACGGCGCGCAGGCCGCGGATCACGGCCCGGGCCCCGACCTGGTCCATGAAGTCGACCAGCAGGCCGGAGAAGCTCTCGACGCGGCAGTCGGAGCCCACCGATTCGCGGATCGACTGGATCCGCTCCTCGACGGTGAAGAGCGGCTGTTTCTTGTCATTGACCAGAACGGCCACGACCACCTCGTCAAAGAGCGGACGGCACCGCTCGATGATGTCCAGGTGGCCGTTGTGAATGGGGTCGAACGACCCGGGGTAGACGGCGGTCCGCTGGCTGCTCATCGCTCCTGGGTGAGGTTGAAGGTGACGACGTTCTGAGCGGCATCCGTGACTCGCAGCAGCGCGAGGTCCCCCGGCTTGCCGGCTTCGATCAGGAGGATCTCGGTGCGCCCGTCGAGCAGCCCGTCAGCCGCCCGCACCGGCTTCCACTCCTCCGCGTTCACACTGTACACCGCTTCCCGGATCGGGCTGGCCGTGTCCTGCACCGTGACCCGCAGGGCGCCGCCCTTGTCCCTGTCCGTCTTGACCAGCTTGGGCGGCGTATGGTCCACCACCACGGGATCGCTCACCCGCTCGGCCACCAGCGCCGCCTTGGGATCGTTCGACGGCCGGTCGGAGGCGCGCAGGCGAAAGCGGTAGGTCCCGTCGGGCAGCGACAGGGCGTCGAAGCTGTAGTGATCGTCTTTGAGCTCGTCCACGACCTTGAGCCAACCCCCTTCCTTGCCTTCGGTGCCTTCAGCGGGCCGGAAGGAGAGATCGTAGACCAGGTCGTCCCCGTTGGGATCGGCCGCCGACCAGCGCAGCGTCTGGTAGCCGAGCTTCCACAAGACCTTGTTCCGGCCCCCGCCGCCCCCGTCGTCGTCTCCGGAGGGCGTCAGGCTGGTGAAGATCCCCTGGCGGTTGGGGTGGGACGGCT
>CAXTNS010000692.1:0-3728 GCA_964245465.1 uncultured Thermoanaerobaculia bacterium | reverse complement strand
GGTTCCGCGCCAGCAGCCGGAGGGTATAGGCGCCGGGCTTGAGATCGAGGCTCGCCAGGAGGTCGACGCCGCCGCTCTCGACGGCGCTCCGTTGGGAGGCGAGGGCGATCTCGATCGTCTCCAGGACCGATCCCAGGACTCCGCCGCCGGTGCCCAGGGCATAGAGGCTGGTCTCGATCCTCAGGACGTCTCCGGTCTGGCCTTCGAGGAGGGCCGGGCCGTCCATCCGCAGCCGGACGAGCACCCGGGCCTTGCCATCCTCATCAGGGATGGGGAGGGCCAGGGCGGTGAAAGGGATCTCGCCTCCCTGCTGGCCGCTCATGAGGAGGGCGGCGGATTCCACGCCGACGCCCGAGGCGGGGGTGATGCGGAGGGGCTCGGCGGCCTGGACGAGCCCCGCCCCTGCGAGGACCAGGATGATCAGGACACCCCTCACGGTTTCGCCACCCCTGGCGTCAACGCCGTCCTCACCACGCTCTGGGCGCCGCTCAGGTCATCCCGCAACGCGACGGCCAGCACGCTTTCGCCGGGGGCGAGGTGGAGCGTGAAGCGGTAGCCGGCGGTCTGGCCCGGGGCCGAGAGGAGGCGCTCGTTGGGGATCTCGACGGGGAGCTCGGCGCGGGGCAGACCCGAGATCCGGCCTTTGCCGTCCCGCGCCGCCACGGCCACGGTCAGGTGGGCCGTGTGGAAGTTCTCCTGGGGCTGGACGTAGACGGCGGCGAGGGGCAGGGCCACGACCGCGGTCACCCGGAAGCGGCCGTCCTCCTCCTGCGCTTCTTCCTCGATGGCCACCTCGGCTTTCAGGGGATTCCGCTCGGTCTCCGTCGCGGTCCACAGGGCGGCCAGCGCGCGCCGGAGCAGGGGATCGACCCCGTCGCCGTCGAGGCGCTCTTCGCGGTGGCGCGCGGCGAGGGCTCCTCCCCGGACCTTGACCTCGATCCGGTGCCGGCTCTTCTTCTTGTTGCCGGGCGGTGGGGTATAGCCCACCACGTAGGAGCCGGTCACGTCGCGGCCCGTCCTCTCCAGGAAGCCCGCGGGGTTCTGCACGTCGGTGACGACCCGGCCCCCGGTGCCGGCGGCGAGGTTGCGCAGGGCGCGAGCCGCGTCCTCCGGGTCCCACTCCGGCGCCCCGCTCTGGGTGGCGGCGCTCACGACTCCCGTCTCCTGCAGGGACAGCGCGTGCAGGGCGACCGCGGCGGCGTTGGCGCGGTCCACCGTCTCCTGGACCACCCGGCTGGCGTCGCCGCGGTTGAATTCCAGGGGCGAGGAGCCGATCTGCCGGGTGATTTCGCCGAACTTCTTCTGCCAGGCCTCGAACAAGTCCACGCCCGGGTGCAGGGGGATGCCGCCGCCCACGTAGAGGAGGGCCTTGCGCTCGGGCAGGGTGGAAAGCAGGGCGAGGGTCTGCTGCAAGGCCGCCAGCTCGGCCCGGGCCTCGCTGTCCCGCGTCTGGGCGTAGACGCGCAGGCTGCCGTGGATGGCTCGGGCCTGGGCGATCGAGAGTCCACGGAACTGCTCGTCGTCCGGGGGATACGCCTGCTCGATGTCCCGCCGGATGGCATTGCGCTCCTGGACCGCCGGCGGGCCGGCGACCCCGGCCCCCAGCCGGTCGAGCGTGGCGCCGAGGACGGCGGCGTCCCCGGTGGGGTCTCCATGGATCTCCAGCGATCCGTCCCAACGCACGAGGAGGACCCGGTCCCCGGGCCGCAGGCTGGCCGTCATGAAGCGCCGCAGGCCCGCGATGACGGTGGAGCGGGCGGAGCCTCCGAGGCTCGTGTCGTCGAGGAAGATGGCCAGGACGATGGGCTGGTCCGAGGTGGAGGACGCGCTCGTGACCTCGGCCGCCTGGCCGTCCTCGAAGACCTGGAAGTCCTCCCTGGCGAGGCCCGGGACCGGCTGGCCGCCACGATCGGTGACGAGCACCTCCACCTGCGCCTCGCGCACGTCGAGCGACTCGGAAAAGGAGGGCGGGGAAGCCGGAGGCTGAGCGCCAGCGGCTATTGAGAGGAAGGACAGGACGGCAAGGACCGCTGACCTCGAAGGCACGGAAATCATCGTAGCATGCCCCCCATGGACCTCCACGGCCTCTTTGCCATCCCTCTCCGGCGGGCGCCGGAGAAGCCCGCTTTGCGGTTCCAAGACGGCAACTGTGAAGCGGTCCTCTCCTATCATGAGCTGTTTTCGGAAGCGGACCGGCTGGCCGCCGGCCTCGCCGCCCGGGGTCTGCGCAAGGGCGACCGCGTCGCTTTCTATCTCGGCAACCGTCCCGAATTCGTCATTGCCTGGCTGGCCGTGATCCGGCTCGGAGCGGTGCTGGTGCCCATCAACCTCGCCTATCGCCGCCGGGAGATCGCCCACATGCTGGCGGACGCCGAGCCCCGGTTCCTCCTGACGGAACGGGACGGTCTGGCCGTGCTCGACGAGTTGGAGGAGGGTGAGCGGCGGAACGTCGAGGTCATCCTCGTGGAGGATCTGGAGGATTGGAAAGGCGCTCCGGCGGCTTACGGTGCTCCGGTGATCGACGGCGGCGATCCCGCCATGCTCCTCTATACGTCGGGCACGACGGGGCGGAGCAAGGGGGCGGTGATCACTCACGACAACGTCCTCGCGACGGTGACGGGTCTCCTGGCCGCCTGGGCCTGGGAGCCGGCTGACCTATTGCTCCTCTCCTTGCCCCTGTTCCACACTCACGGCCTGGTGGTGGGGCTCCACTGCGCCCTGGCCGCGGGGGCGACCGTGCTGCTGCGCCGCCGCTTCGACGCCGCCGGGACGGTATCGGACCTGCTCGGCGGCGGGCCGACGCTCTTCTTCGGCGTCCCCACGATGTACGTCCGGCTGGTGGAGGAGTTGCGCGCGCGCCGAGTGCGAGGGGAGCAGCGGGGGGAGCGGCTGGACCTCTCCCGCCTGCGCCTCTTCTGCTCGGGCAGCGCTCCGCTCTCGCCGGAGACCTTCGCGGCGTTCCGTGAGCTGACGGGCCACGACATCCTCGAGCGCTACGGCATGACGGAGACGGGGATGAACCTCTCCAATCCCTACGTGGGGAAGCGGATGCCGGGAACGGTGGGCACGCCGCTGCCGGGCGTCTCCATCCGTATCGTGGACCGCGAGAGCGGGGACGTGCCGATAGGCGGCGAAGGGGAGTTGCTCGTGCGAGGCTCGAACGTCTTCTCCGGTTACTGGCGGGCTCCCGAGAAGACGGCGGAGAGCTTCGTCCACGACGATCTGAGACGCCGCTGGTTCCGGACGGGGGACCTTGCCCGGCGCGATCCCGAGACCGGCTTCATCACCCTCCTGGGAAGAAGGACCGAGCTGATCCTCTCCGGCGGCTTCAACGTCTATCCTCGGGAGATCGAGGAGGTGCTGGCGACCTTCCCCGGCGTGAAGGAGGCTGCCGTCGTGGGGCGGTCCCACCCCGAGTGGGGAGAGGTTCCGGTGGCTTTCCTGGTGGTGGGCACGGACGTCAACATGGACGAGCTGATCGCCTTCTGCAAGGGCCAGATGGCGGGTTTCAAGGTGCCGCGGGAGATCCGGTTCGTGGAGGCGTTACCTCGGAATGCTCTGGGGAAGGTGGAGAAGCACCGGCTGGTGGGCAATCACCCGGCGTGAAATTTCCCCTCTTGAGCCCGTAGGGCGGGGAGACTCGTAGCCCAGGGCGTGAGCCTTGGGGGAGCGCTCAAGACAAGAGGGCCTCCGATCCCGGCCACGACGGTGCTACCCTGATGTCATAT